>CANQKT010000005.1 GCA_947624525.1 uncultured Clostridia bacterium
ATTTATGTTAATCACTTTTTTACATTTTTAAATGCCCGTTTTTTATGTTAAACGGGCATTTAAAATTTTATTTTACCCTCGGCAGCATATTATAATGAGAAATTTAAGTAGTAAAATTAAGGGAAAAAACTAACTACACATATGTTTCCTCGTCATCTCTAACAAATGCAACTTAGTAAACCCCACAACCTGCGTCTTTGCCCTATCCTTTTTCAAATTTTCAATCAATAAATCCTGAATAATACCCTCATGTTCCTTATTATCCATATCTATATAATCAATAATAACTATCCCTCCAATATCTCTTGCTCTTATCTGTTTAGCAATTTCAATTGTAGCTTCTGAATTAACCTTCAAGACAGTATTTTCAATATTTTCTTTCCCAATAAACTTACCACTATTAACATCAATAGCAGTTAAAGCCTCTGTTTTATCTATTGTTATAAATCCCCCACAATTAAGCCATATCTTTCTATTAGAAATTTTATTAATTTGTTTTTCTAAATCATACAATTCAAGAAGATTAGATTTTACCGAAAATTCCACATCTACACTTAAACTTTCATCACTTATAATTTTTTGCACGTCATGATAAATATTCTCACTATTAACTATTATTTTGTCTAATCCCTGATTTCCTACATCAATTAATAGCCTTTTTATAATATTACCTTTTTCAAATAACAAAGTAGGACTATAATTATCGGTTTTTATTAATTCATTAGCTTTAATTTTTACATTTTCATATATTTTTATTACAGACTCTACATCTTCTTTTATCTGATTCTCACTTGCATTTACCGCTGAAGTTCTTATAATTATTCCATAATTTCCTACATTCAAATTTTTTATAATATTGTTTAATCTTTCTATTTCTATATCATCTTCGATTTTATGTGAGATAGTTATAAATTGATTATTTGGAATCAATACAACAAACTTACCGGCAATATTTAAATTTGTTGAAACTTTAGCACCTTTCTTATCTGTCTTATCTTTTTTTACCTCAACTATCAAAGGCATTCCTATTTTTACATAATCCTTTATATTATACTTATTTAGATCCTCATTTTTATTGCCTGTTTCATTACTTATTTTTGGGATTACATCTTTAATATGTAAAAAAGCATTTTTGCAATTACCAATATCGACAAAAGCTGCTTGCATACCTGGTAAAATATCTACAACCTTACCTAGATAAATATTTCCCTCTAGTCTTTCTAATTCATCATATTCCTCATATTTTTCTAACAATACGCCATTTTCCACTAAAGTAATTATACTTTTTTCTTCCGAACTATTTACAATAATTTCTTTCATTCAACACTCCTATTATTATATCAAACTTATTTATTAATTAAATTTATTCATTGCTATATCAATTCCGTTTTTTAAAATTTCCTCCACAGCTTCACTTGCAAGGTATATTCCCTTTTTCAACACTTCATATTGATCATCAGGGATATACCCTAGCACATAATTTATCAAATCTCCCTTAAATTCAGGTGAACCTATACCAACTCTTATTCTCATAAAATCTTCTGAATTTAATGAACTAACCACAGATTTCATTCCATTATGAGTACCTGGACCTCCACTTTTTTTGATTCTAATTTTCCCTGGTGCAGTATCTATATCATCATAAATTACCAATATATCTTTATTTTCTAATTTATAGAAGTCCACAATTTCTTTAATAGACTCCCCACTTAGATTCATATATGTTTGTGGTTTCGCAAGCATAACCTTTTCACCATTTATTATACCAGTTCCATAAATTGCTTTAAATTTTGTTTTATTTAATTCAATATCAAACTTCTCAGCAATAGAATTTATAACCTCAAACCCCATATTATGTCTTGTTCTAGAATAATCTGTTTCTGGATTTCCTAAACCTACTATTAAATACATAAAATTTATCTCCTTTTTAATTCTTCTTTATTCTTCTCTAAATTTCATTAATCTTTATGCATTAACCTAAAATTAGGTTATTACTGGTATTTTTATATAATAAGCCTAATGTGTGTAAATTCTATCATATTTTTGAATTTTTTTCAAGCAGTAGTCCATTCCTGAGAAATTTTGGAACGCCCCAAAATTTCTCTTCATATCTCCAACTTATCATTTAAATAAACCTTACTAATTAAACTAATCTCCCTAATAGATTCATCTGATAATTCAAAAGAAAATATCTTTTTAGCTGGTGCCAAAATAATATATCTTATTGCATCAACAGTCGTTGCACACATATTAATTGCCGACTTATCTACTTTTCCACAGTTTTTACACTTAAATCCATTATCTCTTATACTAAAAAAATCTATATCCTCATTTTTATTACAATTAATGCATTCATTTACTTTAGGCATGAAACCTAATAAGCACAATAAACGTATTCTAAACACAGATGCTACTAATTCCAAATTTTTATCTGTTTCAGAAATAACATATAACGTATTTAACAATAATTGTAAAATTTTATATGTATTCTGATTCTCATAGGTCACCTTATCTATAATTTTGCAAAGTTCAACCGCATAACCTAGCTTGTCCAAATCTGTACGTAAATTATAGAAAATTTCTATTGTATCACATGAATTAATGTTATAACTATTATTTCCTTTAAAAATTAAATATTCTCCAAAGCAAAAAAATTGAGTACCTGCCATAAGCAGGCTCTTTGGCCTTCTAGCCCCTTTTGCAGCACACCCAATTTTTCCACTTGGAGTTAATATTGTGACCATTTTATCGTAATCGCCCATTTTATTTTCTGATATCACTATACCCTTGGTCTTTATTATCCCCATATTCATTCACCTTTAAATATTCATTTGAATTTAAGTTATTTTCAATATCTTTTATTGCCATAAATTCCATAAAAGTATCTATATTTCCTGTATTTTTAAAAGTATTCCATGCTAATTGTTTTATCATATGCATACACCCCTTATCAATAAAGTTTTTAATTTGAGTACATTTCAAATTTTACTTCATTGTTATCTTTTGCTTTTTTTCTTTTTTTATTCTCTTTATTTTTTATTGAAGCTTGAATTTTTTTACAAAGCTATCATTGTTTTGCCAGTCTTCTTTAACTTTAACCCAAATTTTTAAATTTACTTTTGTATTTAACATTTTTTCTAAATCCTGTCTTGCATATGTTCCTATTTTCTTTAACATATTTCCATTTTTGCCAATTATTATTCCTTTATGTGACTCCCTCAAACAATATATAATAACATCTACATCATATATTTTTTCTTTATTTTGAGTTTTTCTTGTTTTCATTTTTTCAGTTTCAACATATATCCCATGTGGTACTTCATCATCTAGTAATTTTAATGCCTTTTCTCTAATTGTTTCTTCAACTAGCTGTCTTAATGTCTGATCTGTATATTCCTCTATATCATAATATGCCGGACCTGATTTTAAGTTACTTTCTATTTCATCTAATATTATATCTAAGTTCTTGTTTTTTACAACTGATACTGGAATTATTGCCTCAAAGCTATATTCATCTTTATATAAATCTATTAATTGGGCTAAATGTTCTTTTGTAATTAAATCTATCTTATTTATTATTAGAATAGTTTTTATTTTTGCATCTTTTATCTTGTCTAAAATAATCCTATCACCTTTTCCAATGTCATTTGATGTAGCATCTATAACAAATAGTGTTATATCTACTTCATTAATGACACCAAAAGCTGTTTCTATCATTGTATTTCCAAGCTTTGTTTTAGGCTTATGAATACCTGGTGTATCTATGAAAATTATTTGTGAATTTTCCCTGTTTACTATTGCTCTTATTGCAGTTCTTGTAGTTTGTGGTTTATTTGTAATTGCAACCACTTTTTCACCAACTAAACTATTTATTATGCTTGACTTTCCTACATTTGTTCTACCTACCATAGATACAAATCCAGATTTAAATTCTTTTTCCATTTCTTAATCCTTATATTATATATTTGGGTTTTCAAAGGTAACCCAGAAACCTTAGTTGATAATGTTATATAACTATACTTCATTAATAATTATCTACTAATATTCAACATATTCAAAATATTTTCCTCTTTTGCCCTCATTATAACCTTATCTTCTTCAATCATATGATCATAGCCCATAATATGATAAAATCCATGAACAACCATATATGCTAATTCTCTTTCAAAACTGTGACCATACTCTTCAGCCTGTTGTTGTACTCTTTCAACAGAAATTATAATATCTCCAATAGCTTCTGGAATTTCATTTTTACCTAATGCAACCATTTCATCTATTTCACTTTTTTCAAACATTGGAAATGATAATACATCAGTTTCTTTATCTATATTTCTAAATTCATTATTTATAATTCTTATCTCTTTTGGTGTAGTTAATGTTATGCTCATATATAAATTTAAATTTTCCAATTTTTCTACTTCAAAGCATTTATTTATTACTAAATTAATTGTTTTTTCATATTGTTCATTTTCCTCTACATCTTTATATACAAGTTCTACAAATTTATTATTTTCCATATTATGCCACTGCTTTCCTTTTTACAAATTCTCCTTTTTTAGTAACACATCTATTAGGCATCTTTCTCATAATACCAAGTTCAACTAGTTTATCCTTATAAAATTTTATAATTTTGAAATATTTATTCTCATTTTTTCTTACTTGCTTTAAGTCATTTACAATGAATAGAATTTCTTTTTGTTTCTTATATTGTGCTTTGTTTTTTATATTAGACAATTCTTTATATTCACTCCAAAATTTCTTATATTCATTTCTGTGTTCAGGCTTGTCCCAATAAACTTTTGTTGAAAGAACTTTTAAGTTATACTCTTCAATCAAATTTAATAATAGATCATATGCTTTTTCTCTTTTCTTAACGATTCTAGTATCAACAATTAATGCTCTTGCATCTTTTAATAATTTAATGTAACATTGTTCTGCAACTACTAATGGCAAACTATGTGTAAACAATTTTCTACTTATACCAAGCAAAATCATGTTCTTTTCTATCATTTCAGCTTGATCTAACTTACCAACTGAGTATTTTTCGTATTTATCATATTCTTCTGATAATTCTTTATAAACTTTTGAATCATTATTTATTATTTTCAATGGGAAGATGTTTGCTATGTATTCCTCTAATGTTGCAAAGATTTTTTCGTAGATGTCAGCTTTTTCAGCTGGTGTTAAATTCTCTGTTAATTTTACTGAATAATGTTTTATTATTCCTTTATATAAAGTTTCCATTTTTGAGCAATAAAATCCCTTATATTTTTCTAGGACTTTATTTTTTTCATTAAGTCTAATGTTTTCATAGTCTAGTTCAAGAAGATATTTTTGCTTTCTGTATTTATACTCAGCATATTCAGAATCTTTAAGTCCTGTTATTAAATAATATTTAGATAAAGCATTTTTTTCGAATTCATTTGCTAAATCATTTTTTACTTTTTTATATACAGAATCCATTATATTTTTGTCTATTGCTTCTAAATATAAAGTAAATGCATCTTCATACTTTTTGGTAGCTATAGCCTTTTTTTCTTCATTATCCACTCTTAGATTAGCATTATAATTTTCATATGCTTTTAATAGGCCATTTCTTTTCATAGTAATTATAATGCCATTAATACCCACTTTTGTAGGTATTAACAGTTTTGATAACTTATTAGTAACTTTATTTATAAAAGTTTTTTCTGTGTCATAAATTCTTAAACTCTTTTCTTCCATCGTAAATCATTCCTTTCAATATTCAATTTTTTCTTTAGTCCCTATGCTTTCAAGAACCTCATATATAACTTCTACTTCTATATATTCTTCAGTTTCGTTTGTATTTATATAAATGTTTGATATATTTTCAGTATTTTGAATTTGCTGTTCTAATTTGCTTTTTAAATCTTTTATTCCAATTTCTTTTGCCTCATTTTTATCATATACAACTTGATTATTCTGTTTTTCAAAATTTTCATTTACAATAATTTCTATTGGCAAATAAAAATTAGAAGTTATTTTTAATTTCTTTATTGTCCTTATTGTATCATAATTTTCAAAATTTGAAAGAGTTTTGAACAAATTTATTTTAAAATTATTAATATTTATTGAATATTTTTTCTCTTTATTGCCAGTTTGGTTTGCATAATTCTGAGTATAGTACACTTTTTCTTTTTCTGAATACCAAACTTTTGCTGTAACTTGACCCTCTGCATGAACATATCTATTTTCTGTATACTTACCTTCTAACCATCCTTGAACTAATATATCTCCTTTTTTTACTGTATCTCCTTCTGAAACAATTGGAGTTCCATTTTGAGCTTCTATTTTAGTTATTATTCCATCTTTATCTGCAACTATGTTGCAATATTCATTCTCATCTATAATCTCTGGCTTTTCATCCGCTTCTACTACTTGTATAACCAAATTTGTTCCCTTTATTTCCATACCAACCCATGCAACATCATCTCTTTGAATTCTTATTTTATTTATTAAATTTTGCAGGTCTATATTATTTTTATATTTACCTATATCTACACCCTCTGTTTGAATAAACTCCATAATTTCTTTCTGTTTAGTTTCATCTACACCTGTGATTTCTATATTCCAAATGAAATTTGATATTGCTATAATTCCTATCACTATTACTCCTAAAGTTATAGCAAAAATTTTTCTTTTTCTATATCGATTCAATAAAAAGGGTAATCCATGTTTTTTATTTATCTTTATTTTACATTGACATTTCTTTGCTATCTTTGCAACTTCTTTATAATTTCCCACACCAATATTTGCTGAAAACACAGTTGATTTACTTCGCTTCGTGTTCCAGAAAAAAATTCTTTTGCTAATACACATATTCATAAATTTTTCAATAAAGAAACCTTCTACTATTACATTAACATATCCAAATAAGTAATAAATTAATATTTTTATATACAAGGTTAGCCCTCCTCATTTTCTACAATGCTTTCGAAATCTATACTCTCTATTTTTCCCTTTACAATTACATCATCAACAGTCATTTCTTCAAGAGACAATTTAAACCCATTAATATTTATTATTCCAATATACGTTTGTATTCTCACAAAAAAATCCTGATATTCTAAAATCCCCTTATAGTTTTCAATTAAAACCTCTTCAAATTTTAAAATTGTAAGTTTAGGAGCTCTCGATGAAACTTCTTCTGGCATTTCTAAGGCTTTACTTATCCTACTTGCTACTTTTTTTCTTCTGCGATTTATCATTATCATCTCATCCTTTCTATGCTTTAAAATTATCCAAAGTATCAAACTCGTATCCCATATCTTTTATATTTTTAATAACATCATCTAATATGTTACTATTATCTTTGGAATTGGAATGTAATAAAATTACTGCACCATTATGTACATTATCTAATACTTTACTTTTTCCATATTCTTCTCTTCCCTGTTTTGACTCATCCCAGTCGTCGTATGCTAAGCTCCACATTACAGTTCTGTATCCTAATGAATTCGTATACTCTAAAGTTCTCTCACTAAACTCACCTTTAGGTGGCCTAATATATTTCATTTCATACCCAAACTTATCATACACTGCTGTATGTAAATCCATTACCTCTTTTTTTATAGTATCATTGTCAATATCAGGCATACTTTTGTGATTAACTGTATGGTTACCTACAATATGTCCCTCATCTATCATCCTCTTTACCAGTTCTGGTTGTGTATTCAAATAATGTGCTGTTATAAAAAAACAAGCTTTTACATCATTTTTCTTTAATACCTCCAAGATCTTCTCCATATAACCTGCTTCGTAACCAGCATCAAAAGTTAAATACACTTTTTTGCTTTCACTATTTCCTAGAGAAATTCCATTATATTTATCCATCAAGGCCTTATTTTCCTTTCCCACATCTGGTTGCTCATGATTATCTTCTCTTTTTATTCCCCAACCAATCTTTTTATTGCTAAGAGTACTTGCATTTGTTGACAATAAATTACCCTGTAAGTCAATATCATTATGTTTTATTATTGTGAAAACAAATATAAATATTAAAATATATGTACTTATAAAAATTAACATTTTTTTATTTTTTTTCATTTTAAAACCTCCTGTTTTGTTTAATTTTATGAAAGCTAAAATTTTTTATTACTTCATTATTAAAATTTGCTATATGATTATTATGAACACAAATATATATATTAATATTAAAATTTTGGTATACATAACATTTTATATTATATGTTATTTTCATTTCGAATATAACACTTTCATTTATTTGAACCAATAAATCAATATTTACGAAAAGCCTTATTTTTCGGCGTTTTTTTTGCATTTTTTTCTTGACTTTTGTCGATTTTTGAGATATATTTATACAAATAAAACACAAAAGTTAAGAGATATTTTATGTTAACTTTTCAAGTGCTGTTATATAATTTTTTATATGTTACTGGAGTTGATATAATGTTAAGTTTTGTTATGTGTGATGATAATCACAATATCTTAAATCGATTGGAAAAAATGCTGGAATCAATTTTAATTAATAATAAATTATCTGGACAGGTTACCTATTCAACAACAAATCCAGATAATTTACTAAATTATGTTAAAACCAATCCTATTGATGTTGTTATATTAGATATAGACTTAAAATCTAATATATCTGGCATGGATTTAGCTAATATAATAAGAAAAAGAAATAAAAAGGCTTATATTATATTTACTACAGCTCATTTAGAGTATTCGATGATTGCATATAAATATAAGACCTTTGATTTTTTGGCCAAACCAGTTACCTTGGAAAGGCTAGAAGAAACTATTATCAGATTATTTGATGATATTTCTGCTGATAATTCTTACTTTTTTAAAGTTAATAAAAATAAAGTTTGTATTAATAGTAATGATATTTATTTTATTCAAAAACAAGGAAAAAAAGCTATTTTCAAAACATCAGGAACAGATCTAGAATTGAACTCTTCATTTTCTAATATTTTAAGTAACTTGCCTAAAAACTTTGTAAGGTGTCATAAATCTTACATTGTAAATCTTAATAAAATTTCACACATACAATCTAATAACACTATTGTCTTTTCAGACAACGCAAAAATCCAATGTCAAATTGGACCAAAATATGAAGATTTATTTAGAGGAGGTTAGATTTTTTTATGGAACTATTGCACAATTTGTGGAATGTTTTGACTACAGAAGATGAAAAATTAACTAATTATGTATGTTTATCTTTAATTTTTATAGAAATATACGTAACAATGAAATTATTTACTACAATATTAAACATTAGTTATACTAAAAGACAAAGAAATATTTATTATTTTATAATGTGTATTGTGACTATAGTAAATACATTATTAATACCTCAGACTATCAAAGTTATTTTTGGATTAATAATTATACCTATCATTATAAAAAATATTTTTAAAATTTCTATATTAAAAAGTTTTTTAGCAGAAATTATTCCCATGTTAATTTCGCTGATATTTGAAGGTATTTATTTAAAACTTTGCCTAATTTTTTTCGGCATTACACCAACTCAATGTAAAAGCATAATATTATACAGATTTCCTATTATGTGCTTAATATATTTAACGATGTTTTTGCTTTCATTGTTAATTACGTCAATTAAACATACTACTAAAACATTTGAACATGTGGATAGTTATAAGAAAAAGTTACTTATCGTAAACTTAGTTTTTATTATAATTATAATAGCTGTACAATTTTATGTACTTACCTTCTATAATAATGTTTTGCCTTTATATATAATATTAATAAGTATGATAAGTTTAATTTCATATTCAACAGTAAGCATTTATAGTATTATAAAAACTGTAAATTTAGAGATAACACAACGTTCTCTAGAACAATCAGAATTACATAATAAAAGTCTCGAATTATTATATGATAATGTAAGTGCTTTTAAACATGACTTTTCAAATATTATTACAGCTTTAGGAGGATATATTTATTCAAATAATATGACTGGATTAAAAAATTATTATAATAAAATTGTAGATGAATGTCATATTAATAATAACTTATCTACTCTAAATCCTAAAATAATTAATAATCCTGCCATTTATAATATTTTAGCTACTAAATACTATAAAGCTGATGAATTGGGTATAAATATTGATTTGCAAATATTCATTAACCTAAATACATTACATATGGATATATACGAATTTTGTAGAATATTAGGAATTTTATTAGACAATGCTATAGAGGCTGCTAGTCAATGTGATAAAAAATTAATTAATATTGAAATACAAGATATAAAGCCAAGAAAATGCCAAGTACTTACTATTGAGAATACATATTTAAATAAAGATATCGATATAAATAAACTGACTGAAAAAGGATATACTTCTAAAAATGATAATAAGAATTCACATGGTATTGGATTATGGCAAGTCTCTAAAATATTAAAGAAACACAGTAATGTCATTTTAGATACAAGTAAAGATGAGCAATTCTTTAGACAAGAATTAGCTATTTATTATAAATAGTTGATAATTTACACATTAATTAACTAACTAATTAATTAGTTAGTTAATTTATTTATTGTTTTTCATATATAGTTAACTTTATAAAAATCCAACCCTATAAGAGTTGGATTTTTATATTTTTCAAATTATATATTATTAGTCTTTATTGATTAAAGATTTTGGCATTGTTGGTTGATGTAAAAATCCCCATAATAAACAAGCACTATTTGTAGATCTAGCATATTTTTCAGCTATTTTAGATAAGAATTTTAACATAATAATTCCTCCTCTTAAATTATATTTTTTTATTTAACTAAACATCATCACCGGTTTATGATGTTTTAATTAACCACAGCATTTTCACTTTTCAAATATTCCTCATACCCATATTTATTATTTGTAAGCTTATAAGCAAATCTGGTAATTGAAATAGTTTGCAATAATACTCCAATCAAAATCATATTAGAAATAATATTATTTTTAACTAAACACCCCACAATAAGCATAATCGTAACTATAACATATGAAAAATTTTTTCTTTTTTTACGTTCTTTTTTAGAAATAACAGGTACATCTTCTGTATCTGCAGGAGCATAAATATGAATCATTATTACAGCAAATACCCATAACAAAATTGCACATATTATTTTATATTTAAAATCCATAGTAAATTGTTGACTTATAAAAGCATTTCCTGTATACATAATTGATGTTCCGAATAATACACCCAATATGTGTTTTCAAATGAAATCCACCTGAATGCATTCTGTATGGTAACATCAAAACAAAACACACTAATGTCCATTTCAGTATTCCTAAAACCCATGCAATCCCTGCCATTATAAAGATTTTAGGAACTTCGCCAACAAGTATTTGTAACCCATAATTTATAACCTCAGCCCTTTCATCATCAACATCTGGCATTTCTTTGCGGATTTTATTCGTTAGGTATTCACAAAACTTATCAATCATTTTTGCTCACCTCTTTTGCATTTCTAAACTAATTATACATATTTTAATTCCTCATATTTTATTACTTATTCGAAACCATATAAAAATGGAATGAAAAATAACAATTTTACTTTCATTCCATTTTTTTCTACTTTCATTCCTATATTTATTTTCTGTTTAATAAGTATCATTTTATAATTCCGATTTTAATTAATAACATACAATAATTCAATATTTGTATTATACTATGCACTAAGTAACTTATCAAGAACTTTCGTAATACAAATTTCGACAAGAAACCATAAGAATTATGTAAAAGTAGGAAGTATATTAACTTGCTAACTGCAGGCACCTACATTATACACCTATAAATCCATCGAAAGTTTTTACAATTCATCAATAGATTCCAAAATCTTCCAACTCCCCACAAATTCCGGCAAAGCCTTAAACTCCAATCTCTCCTTAGAAATCGGATGAACAAAACTCAAACTATAAGCCCAAAGTGCAATTTGCTTTCCATGACCTCTTCCCCCATACTTTTGATCACCATAAATACTATGATCTCTGCTTGAAAACTGCACCCTAATTTGATGATGTCTCCCTGTATGCAAAAAAACCTTTGCTACAGACAAATTAATCTCCTCATCATATTTTAAAACTTCATACTCCAAATCAGCATACTTAGAATTCTTAGTTCCCTCTGGTACAACCCTACTCATATTTTTCTTCTCATTTTTCAACAAATAATCTTCAAACTCACCTTTATCAGGTTCAACTTTACCATTAACAATAACAAGATATTTTTTTTCAAACTCCTTAAGCCTAACTTGCTCACTTAACCTAGCAGCCGCTTTTGAAGTCTTAGCAAAAACCATTACTCCCCCTACAGGCCTATCTAATCTATGTACCAATCCTAAATACACATTCCCAGGTTTATTATATTTCTCCTTTAAATAATCCTTTATAATACTAAGCATATCCGTATCTCCAGTTTTATCTGCCTGTGATGGTACATTAACTATTTTTTCAACTACTATTATATGATTATCTTCAAATAACACATTTAACTTTTGCATCTATTACGTCCCCATACGATAAAAATTTAGGCTTTTAAAGGCAACCTATACGCCCTTAGAAACACACCAGTATATTACTAATATAAAAAAAACAATTTTCATTACTTAGACAAATCTGCATGCCAACATAATTTTCCTTAGAGTTCCCATCTTCCATAAATTCCACAAGGCAAAATTAACTTAGAACCTGTCATTGGTAACCCAATTTCACCATTGCTAAATTTTCCATTATTCTTTATATTTAATTTCAATATGTTTTCTAAAACCGTGCTAGAAATACCAGTAGTATATGAATTAATTAAAAAGAACAATGGATTATCAGACAATACTTTAGTACATAATTCTACTAAATCATAAATATTTTCCTCAAACTTCCATACCTCACCATTTGCACCTCTACCATAAGAAGGAGGATCCATTATAATAGCATCATATTTATTACCTCTTCTTATTTCTCTATTAACAAATTTCACAACATCATCGATTATGTATCTAACAGGTTTATCTTGTAATCCAGAAGACACCACATTTTCTTTAGCCCATGAAACCATTCCTTTTGAACTATCCACATGGCACACTGATGCACCTGCTGACAAACATGCAACAGTTGCACCTCCTGTATATGCAAATAAATTTAAAACCTTAATATCTCTTTTGCACCCTTTAATCTTTTCAATCATCCAATCCCAATTAACAGCCTGTTCTGGAAAAAGACCAGTATGCTTAAATCCCATAGGTTTAATATTAAAAGTCAAATCTTTATATTTTATCTCCCAGGAAGCAGGTACCTTTTTGCTATATTCCCAATTTCCTCCACCAGTATTACTGCGATTATAACGTGCATTTATTTTTTTCCACTTTTCAGGAAAAGACTTGTCCTTCCATATAATTTGTGGATCAGGCCTAACCAACACAACATCCTTCCATCTTTCCAACTTTTCCCCATTTGCCATATCAATTATTTCATAATCTTTCCAATTATTTGCTACTCTCATTTTCTAATACATTCCTTCCTTTTTCAGCTCAAAGGTGCACACATTCAACTGAAAATATAATATAACTTTATAATAAATTTACAATATTAATAAATTTTTTTATTATCAAAAAATCTAAACTTAATGCAAAAGCACTTATCAACATTACCATAATAAAATAATTATCTCTTTGCATTCTAGACACTAATCTTCTAAACCAATTAGATGATAATTTTTCCTTTTTATCATAGTTCAAATTAATGACAACATCTTTTGTATATTCCATCAATCTTCCTCCTTAAAACACTACTATTAAAATTATATTCCTGCATTCTAAGATTTATGAAATATTTCGAATCCTATATTATGCCATAATTTGATTATTTTTTTATATCTTTAACATTATAACACATCTATCCTTAAATTACTATAAATTTTTATATCTTATGTAAAATTATGTATTGTATTTATAAATAATAAATAATATAATGCTACTAGCTTAATTGCAAATTTATTATAGAAAGGAATTTTAGCTATGAAAAAAACGCGGAATTTGTTTATTCTGATTGGAGCAACTACTGGCATTTCAAAAGTTATGTTAGAACTCCAATTCAAAGGAACGACTGTAATTGATGACAACATTTCTGGTAGTCGTCCAGAAGAGATTTTTGACAATAACAAAAGCATCATCTGTAGTTCTGGATTGTCAGGCATAGAGGGACTTCATTCAACACCAATATATATTGAGGTTACGAATTCCTCTAATCACACACTCCAAGACTACATTGACACAAGTAAAAGTGACATTGTAACACAGTTCCAGTATATTGCAGAAAGACATAATTGCGATATTGGGGACCATAAGTCAAATAGCTCAGGATTAAATGGCGTTCCAAGCACCAAGCACTGCAATTATTGTAAGTCCTTTTCTAAAGGTACCGAAACAATACTCTATAAAAGTCAAAACTTTTATGTAGTAGCTACTGTAGGGCAATTCATCACAGGATATTTGCTTATCATTCCAGTTGAACACATCATGTCAATCGCTGAACTTGATTCATCAAAAAGAGAAGAATTCATCCAAGTTTTAAATGACATAAAACACATCTTAAGTCTTACCTATAATTGCTCCAAATTCCTAATTTGGGAAAATGGAACAGGGAACCTTGGGATTGGAAAAGCAAAAGACTCTGTAGTTCATGCTCACGTACATATTGCACCAAGCACTCTCACCGCTGAAAGTGTACAAAGCATTTATGGAATATCTTTAAAGCAAATTAATACCGAAGAGATTTCCAACTACAACACACATTCGTATCTTTTGATTCGTGGTAATGATGATAATACTTGGTTTATCAACGATAATCCAAATCTGTATATTCCACGGCAGTTCATACGTCAACTTATTGCTGAAGAATACGGACTCACATCTAATGAAGCATGGAATTGGAGAGTTCATCCATACTATGCGCTGATGGAACAAACTCAGCAAGACATTTTCACATCACTCAAGGAACATTGGGCTACTCTCTCGTACAGAATAAAGGCAAACACCGAAAAATATATTATAGACTAAAAGACCAAAATGTAGCATAATTTTGCTCATTATACCAAAATTGAGTTAGCCCAATTTGGGCTAACTCAATTTCATAATAAAAAATTTACAAACACTTCACCACAACCGGAACCACCATCTCCTCAACAGAAAATCCACAATGAGTCGACATTTTCTTCCCCTTCAAATTAGAAATTTGAGTTCCAAGTTTTATAATAGAACTCCCCACAGAAACCGCAACATAATTTCCAACAAAATCATCTATTTTAGGGTGTTTTTCACCAAATCCCAACAAATTCTTCTCCAAAAATTCCTTTTTAGAAAACAAAATAAACTCCTCTCCCAAATTACTTTTAAAGAATTCTTCAAACTTATCCTTCTTATCATCCTTTACCCAAAAAGTAATAGCCCTAGACTCAAAACTAGGAGGCATTATAATGCAATCCTGTATTTCATCCATTTCAATTATATCATAAACCTTTTCTATGTCTTTATGACCATGATCTGCTGAAACAATAACTAAAGTATTTGTATCCTTCAATTCAATACATAACTTTTCAATCTCATTTTCAGCATTTATCACAAAATCTCTAACTTCATCAGATTTACAACCATATTTATGTAGCAAAACATCTGGCTTATCACTATAAGCCAATATAAAATTCTCATCATTGTTATTACATATAGCCTTTACAAAATCGCAAAGTGAATATATATCATCAGCATTAATATTCCTTTTACTTCTTGCATCACAATAACTAGGATTAATTTCATATGCTTTTACATTTGGTGAAGCATTTTCAATTTGCTCATATATTGTTGTGTATTTAACTAAATCAAACACATCATATTTAGCATTCTTAATAGGTTCATGAGTATACGAATCAATCTTCCTTAGCATCTCTAAAGCTCTACCGTACTCTTTAAAATACTGTGACATGGATATCCAACCAGTTTCAATTGGTGGCCTACCAGAATAATATGTTGTTAAAGCTGCAGTTGTTGTTGAAGGACAAACCGAAGTCACCTCTGTAAGCTTATTATTTTCAAAAAAACCACTTGGAGATATTTTACTTAAATTTCTATCACCCAAACCATCTAATATAATAAAAACAACATTCTTATATTTTGATTTCAACTTTTCGTCTAATTCTTTCAATCCATTATATTTTGTTTCTACATTGTAATACTTCAAAATAGAATTGATAGTATTTAATATACTATGCTCATAATCAGGAAAAACAATTTCATTCATACTTTATATCCTCTTTTCTTAAAAATATTTAATTTTATTATATCACTGTAAATCAAATAACTTCAACATATTTGAAAAAAGGGCTGTAAAAAATCCATAAAAAAATGAGATTTGAGTTAAACTTTAACCCAAACCTCATTTTTTGCTTGTTTTAAAAATTTTTCGACAATTTATTTTCTTTTAAATTATGTTTTAATTTTTAGCACTTTTTTATTTTTCTTACAGCAATTATTGTTGAAATTATTGCTAACCCAACTGTAATTAATATTATACTTTTCTCACCGGCTTGAGGTATTACATTATTATACTTTGAATCATCATTTTTTGATTCATTATCACTGCCTTTGTCGGGTTCACTTTTTTCGCTTACTGTTATTGGAACTGCGATGTTAATAGGGTCATTATCTTTTACTTTTACAGTAATAATTAAATTAGTAGTTCCCTTTTTTAATCCTTCAACATATATACTACCTACTATTCCATCACTATTTATATCATGTTTTTCTGTATATTTTGCAATACTATTATCTTCTATTTTTAATTCAATTGTTAAATTATCCTTTAATAAATCTAAATTTGCTAATTCACCATTAACTTTAGCATTAACATTTATCTCTTCACCGCTTCCGACACTAATATTTAGGTCAGATTTGTCTACGCTTATATCAAAAACAGGTAATTCAGTTTTACTTACTACAGTTATTGGAACCGTATATTTCATTGTATCTCCTGAAACTGAGTTTACGACAATAATTAAGTTTGTTTCTCCTTCTTTTAATGCTTCAATTTTTGCACTTCCAGCAACTCCTTCATTGGTCATTTCTTCTCCATCCTGTGAAGTAAGTTTTGCTATTGTTTCATCTTCAATACTCCAATTTACACTAAATATTTTTTCCTTTACCTGTGAAGCTATATATCCCTCTTTAAGTTTCATGTTTACTGAAATATCTTCAACATCGTCTTTTTCCATTCTTAGTTTTGTTTTGCTTAATGATATATCCCATGCTTCTATTCTTGTAGTATCATCTATTACAAGAGCATTAGTTTCAATAAAGGAATCAAATTCTTCACTACCCTTTTCTTTAAACCTAATATCAACTGCACATTCGCCTCTTCCTACAGCCTTTACGCTATTATAAGTCTCTTCAGCTATTACACTAGAATTACTGGTTACTAAAGAAATCGAAACGTTACTACCAAAGCCATCATCTGGAACTGAAAGTATTTCACCTACTTTTAGTATTACTGGTGTTAATAAATTAACCATTAAAGTAGTGTCATCTTCCATTTGAACTGAGAAGATATAATATTCAAATTGTCCCATTTCTGCTTCTATTGTTTTTGAATCAATTTTTTTCCACTCGTCTGGTAAAGAGATATCACTATCCATATTTTTATCAAATATTATCTTAACTGGTACATTTTCATGATATCCAAAACTTCCAAATTCAAC
Source organism: uncultured Clostridia bacterium (assembly GCA_947624525.1). GTDB lineage: Bacteria > Bacillota > Clostridia > TANB77 > CAG-508 > CAG-492. Next base: position 17,734 of record CANQKT010000005.1, read on the forward strand.
CGTATACTCATCTTGATCATTCTTTACGCTATATCCGTCACTTACTCCTGCATACACTTTATTACAAGCTAATTGTATTGTTGATGTTACAATACAAAATATCAATATAATAATTGCAACTATTTTACATTTTTTCATTAGTATCACTCCTTATATTTTTATTTTCTCACAAATTAATTATACAAAAACATAAAACAATTGTCAACAAATAATTCGTACTTTATGACAAAAATTTTTTTATTTCAACAGCCATTTCTTCATTAATTCCCTTAATCTTTGCAATTTCTTCAACATCAGCATTAGCAATATTTTCCACACTTCCAAATTTTTTCAGTAACATAGCCTTTTTCATAGTTCCGATATCCTTTATATCATCCAACGCTGATTTTGTAATAGATTGATTTCTTAATTTTCTATGATATTCAATTGCAGTATCATGCACAGAATCCTGAAATAAAGTTATAGTATTTTTTAATCTATCAGATATTTCATATTCATGCTTTTGGTCATTAATTAACGCCCTAGTTTGATGTTTATCATTTTTAACCATTCCAAACACTAATATATTCAAACCTAAATCACTTATAGCCTTTTGAGCTGCATGTATTTGAGTAATACCACCATCAACAAAAATTAAATCTGGTAACTTACCAAATCCACCTTCAGGATTATTAATAGACTGTTTCAATCTTCTTGTTATAACTTCATTCATACATCTAGGATCATCTTGTCCAAATACAGTTTTTATTTTGAACCTTCTTGCCATTTTCTTTCTTATGATACCATCAAGCATAACACTCATTCCAGCTACCATGAACTCCCCTGAGATATTTGAAATATCGAAGGTTTCAATCTTCCTTGGAGCCTTGTCTAATCCTAAAACTTCTTTTATTTCATTAACTACACTATAACTATCTCTTTCCTTATTATCCAATGTGATTTTAGCATTATTCTCAGCCATTTCAACCAACCTTAACTTTTCACCTTTTTGAGGAGTCTTGATTTCTACTTTTTTATTTGCCTGTTGAGTCAATAATAACTCAATTAATTCCCTATCTTCAATATCATACTTTACCATAATTTTACTTGGTAATATTTCTCTACCTATGTAATATTGCTTAATAAAATCCAAAATAATATCTGAATTCGATTCATCCAACAATTCCTTATAAAAATAATGCTCTCTACCTATCATCTTGCTTTTTCTAACAAAAAAAACTTCCAAACAAATTTCAAAATCATTTCTTGCAATTCCTATAACATCAATATCATTCTCATTAATATTTGAAACCTTTTGTTTTGCAGAAATCCTTTGAATAGCAATTATCTTATCTCGTATATATGCTGCTTTTTCAAAATTCATTTTACTAGACTCTTCTTGCATTTCTTGTTCTAAATCCCTAACAAGCTTATCAATCTTTCCCTCTAAAATACTAACAATCTCATTTATTTGTTTCCTATACTCCTCTTTACTTATATATCCCATGCATGGAGCAAAACACTTTTTAATTTGATAATTCAAACACGGTCTATCCTTATACTTAAAACTCCTACACTGCCTAATTTTAAACTTTTCCTTTATGAAATCCACCATTTCCTTTGCAGCACCACTATTAGCATATGGGCCAAAATACTTAGCTCCATCATTTAAAATCCTTCTAGTAACATACACATCTGGATAATCAGCTTGAATATTCACTTTTATATACGGATATGTCTTATCATCTTTCAATAAAACATTAAACTTAGGCATATTCTTTTTTATTAAATTGCATTCTAAAATTAAAGCCTCTGCCTCATTATCTGTAACTATATATTCAAAATGGTCAATTAAAGAAACCATATTTTCTATTCTCTTAGTCTTATTATTTTTTCTAAAATACTGTCTAACCCTATTTTTTAACGATATGGCCTTTCCCACATAAATTATCTTGTCATCCTTATCATGCATAATATATACCCCTGGCTTATTAGGTAATTTTTTTAATTCTGCTTCTATATCAAACATTATTTCCTCCAAAAGATTAATTTACATTATTATACCATATACACAAGGGAAAAGACCATACCCTTTTCCATTAAATTTCTCTTCTCATTACTGTTTAACATTTTCGTCTTTTGAGTGTCAATGGAGACGGATGTCAATGGGGGCGGAGCTTTTTGTCAATGGAGACGGATGTCAATGGGTGTCAATGGGGACGGAGCTTTTTGTCAATGGGGACGGAGATTTTTGACACAGCTTTTTATTTACAATAAATAAAAAGCTGTGTCAAAAATCTCCGTCCCCATTGACAAAAAGCTCCGCCCCCATTGACACCCATTGACATCCGTCCCCATTGACAAAAAATCTCCGCCACCATTGACATTAACCCATACCTCTCTCACCTACAAAACCTATGATTTCCAATAGTAATAACATAAGGCCTAGACCAAATCCAACTACTAGTAGCCGTATTAGGATTAAAATAATAAATACATCCATAAGTAGGATCCCACCCATTCATCGCATCAGTTGCAGCCTTTATAGCCGTAGAATTAGGCGAATAATTAATCTGCCCATCACTAACAACATCAAAAGCACCAGACTGATAAATTACACCAGCAACACTATTTGGAAAACTACTATTTTTTACTCTATTCAAAACAACCGCACCAACAGCAACCTGTCCTGTATATGGTTCTCCTCTAGCTTCAGCATAAATTAGATGGGCCAATAAATTTAAATCACTATTGTTCTTACTACTACCTGATGTTGATGAAGTATAAATTCCCATTGCCTGTAAAGTTTTAGTACCAGCAATACCATCAACAGTCAATCCATTCTTAGCTTGAAAAGATTTAACAGCAGATACTGTCTTACTTCCATATATTCCATCTATATTTCCATTATAATACCCCCATCTTTTTAACTTTGTTTGAATTTGTGTTACTTCATTTCCAGATGAACCATATCTAGATAACGCTTCTACTTCATTACTTCTAAATAAAATGTTATATCCTAAAAATATAATAAAAACTGTAATTATATTTAATATTGCAAAATATTTTTGTCTTTTAGCTAAATTTTTCATAAAAAAACCACCTCATTTAGGACTTATTTTTTCCAAAATGAGGCTTATTATACAAATTTACTTAATTTATTTTGTGGGTCATACTACTACTTAAAAAATTCCTACAATATTTCCATTAGAATCTATATTAATATTTTCAGCAGCAGGTACTCTTGGTAATCCCGGCATTGTCATTATTTTCCCAGTTAATATTACTATAAATCCCGCTCCTGTTTTTAAAATTACATCTTCAACATGTATATTAAAAGAATCTTCACATTCTAAATTCTTTGGATCATCTGAAAAAGAATATTGTGTTTTGGCTATACATATTGGTAAATCTCCATAACCCAAACCTTTTATTAATTTTATATTTTCTATTGCTTTAGAACTATATTCAACACCTTGTGCACCATATATATTTGTACAAATCTTTTCTATTTTTGTTTCAATTGAATCTTGTAAATCATATATAAATTTGAAATTTGAAGCTCTTTCGCATAATTCAATAACCTTATTAGCTAAATCAGTAATTCCATTACCACCTTTTAGCCAGTTCTCACATAAACTTAACTCAATATTATTCTCTTTTAACACATCAGCTAATGCTTGTATTTCCCTTTCTGTATCTGTATTATATTTGTTAATTGCAACTACAACATTTAATCCAAATTTGTCCCTTAAGTTTTCTATATGTTTCAATATATTTTTTATTCCCTTTATTAAAGCTTCCACACTTTCATTTTGAATTTCTTCTTTTGCCATTCCTCCATGATACTTCAAAGCTTTTATTGTAGCTACACAAACAACAACATCAGGTTTTAAATTTGCTTTTCTACATTTTATATCTAAAAATTTTTCGGCACCTAAATCAGCTCCAAAGCCTGCTTCTGTTACAACATAATCCCCAAGTTTTAAAGCCATTTTTGTAGCTATAATACTATTACATCCATGTGCAATATTAGCAAAAGGTCCTCCATGAATTAAACATGCATTATTTTCTAATGTTTGTACTAAATTAGGTTTTATAGCATCTTTTAATAGAACAGTCAAAGCACCCTGTGCATTTAAATCCTTCACTTTTATTGGTTGTTTATTTTTATTATATCCAACTATAATATTTGATATTTTTTCTTTCAAATCTTGAATATCTTCAGATAAGCACAATACCGCCATTATTTCAGATGCAACTGATATATCAAAACCATCTTCTCTTGGCACAATATTTTTTTCTCCTGATAACCCAGTATTTACTACTCTTAATTGTCTATCATTTAAGTCAACACATCTCTTCCATGTAACTTTTTCAAATTCTAATTTATTTCCATAATATATGTGATTATCTATTATTGCAGACAACAAATTATTAGCAGATGTTATTGCATGTATATCACCAGTGAAATGCAAATTAATTTCCTCCATAGGCGCAACTTGAGAATATCCTCCACCAGTTGCTCCCCCTTTTATACCAAATACTGGTCCCAAAGAAGGCTCTCTTAAAGCACCTACTGCTTTTTTACCAAGCTTGTTTAATCCATCCACTAAACCTATTGAAACAGTGGTTTTTCCTTCACCTAATGGAGTTGGATTTATAGATGTTACTAATATTAATTTACCATCCTTTTTATCTTTTAATTCATCAAGGATTTTCAAGTCTATTTTAGCTTTATATTTTCCATATTGTTCTAAATATTCTTCACCTATTTCAATCTTTTTTGCAATATTTTCTATCTTCTCTAATTTTGCATTTTGTGCTATTTCAATATCACCCATAATATTCGATACCTCCTAGAAAATTAGTCCCACAACTAAACCAATAAGTGCACCTACTATAACTTGTGTAGGAGTATGACCTAAGGCTTCAACTAATTTTTCAGATACTTCAACTCTTGATAAGCCTGGTGTTTCAATAATCCTATTCAGAAGCTTGGCCTGTTTTCCTGCTGCCCTTCTTACTCCAGCTGCATCATACATGACTACACAAGCAAATATTAACGACATAGCGAATTGAGCAGTATCTGTACCTTCGTATTTCCCAATCAAAGTTGTTAGCGAAATAACAACAGCACTATGTGAACTTGGCATTCCTCCTGCCCCTAAGATTCTTTTAAAATTAAATTTTTTTGTTGTTACCAAATCATATATCACCTTAAATAACTGTATAAAAAACCAAGTTGCAATCGGAACTATAATGTATTTGTAATCTTCAAAGAATTCCATATTTTTCCCCACTTATATTCCTTTCTAACTATTCAAAATCTTCTTCCACAATACCATCTTCAGTATTAATTAAAACACTTATTCTTTTTTCCGCATCTTCAAGCATTTTACTACATTGTTTAGATATTTTCATTCCCTCTTCGAATTTTGAAACTGAAGTATCTAAATCTAAATCATTTTTTTCAAGTTCTGTTGCAATTTCTTCTAATTTCTTCATTGCATCTTCAAAATTCATATTATTTTCATTTTCCATAATTTAATAAGATCCTTTCTTTTTATTTTTAATGTGTTTTATTTTCATTTTACATGTTTACTTTTATAGAATTTCACTTTTACAAGCTTCTCTTCATACATATTAACAACTATTTTACAGTTCCATTTTTAACATCAACTGTATACCAAGCATACTCTACTGTTGTTTCCTCGTCTCTTACAGAAACCTCATATACTCCATTTGATACAATTTGTTCAATTCTAAAATACACTCCATCTGTAGTACCATATTGTTGCTTTGCTAATTCTATAGCTTTATCTTCATCGCCTATACTAGTTACTTCATCATCTGTATTATTATCAACTTGCTCATTAGCATTATTTTCTGGTTCTTCCTCTGGTTCATTATTCTCTTCAGCAACTATTGGTTCCTCTTCATTAACCTTTTCATCTTCTTGAATTTTGCCTTGCTCTATCTCTAATTTATTTTGCTGAGTATTATCTGCAGTTGTATTTACATTTATATTTTCTTTTCTATCTAAATTAATCATATATATAAAAACACCTATAATAGCAATAACGATTAAAACTAATACCACCTTCAAAAAGTTTCTTGTTTCCCTTGAATCTCTTGTGTTTCTTGAGCTTTTTGAACTTTTAAATTTTTCATTTTTATCATGTTTACCCATTTTTTTAACTCCTTCTAATAATTATTATTTATATTTAAATAACCTTAACATTTGCATCTCCATCTTGAAACTTTAATATTAATTCATCATCTTTATTTAATTTTTTTACTGAATTAACAACTTTACCAGATGAATCAGTTGTTAAACTATAACCTCTCGCTAAAGTTTTTAAAGGGCTCAATGTATCTAATTTTGTGATTAATTCAGTAAATTTTGCCTTATTATCTTTTATTCTATTATTTATAGAATTATGCATTTGCTTTACTTTCATATCAATCAAAACATATCTTTCATTTATTTTTTGAAGAGGTTCTTTAAATACTCTACTTGCAATACATTTTTCATACCTTAATCTCATCAATTCAATTTTCTTCTTTAAAGCATTCTTGAATCTATTATTATATTTCTCTAAATCATGTAGCAAATCTGTAACATTAGGAACAGCAAGTTCGGCTGCGGCTGATGGTGTAGGTGCTCTTAAATCTGCAACAAAATCTGCAATTGTAAAATCAGTCTCATGTCCAACAGCAGAAATAATTGGAAGCTCAGATTCAAATATAGCATTGGCTACTATTTCTTCATTAAAAGGCCATAGATCTTCCAAAGAACCTCCTCCACGTGCTAAAATGATTACATCTGCAAGTTTATATTGGTTCATTATCTTTATTGCTTCAGTAATTTTCTCACTAGCCCCTTTGCCTTGAACAGGAACAGGCAATAATTTGATATAACAATTAGGATTCCTTCTTGTAGAAACATTTATAATATCTCTTATAACTGATCCCGTACTTGCTGTTAAAACACCAATACACTTTGGAAATTTTGGAATTGGCTTTTTATATTTTTTATCAAATAAGCCTTGTTTTTCAAGTTTATTTTTCAGTTCTTCATATGCTGTATATAAACTCCCCATTCCATCTTCTTGCATAGCTTTGCAATAAATTTGATATACACCATCTCTTTCAAAAACAGAAACAGTACCTAACAACATTACCTTCATTCCATCTCGTGGAACAAATTTTAAATTTGGAGTATATGTTTTAAACATTATACATTTTATTAAAGAATTTTCATCTTTTAATGTAAAATACATATGACCTGTATAATGATGTTTGAAATTTGATATTTCTCCCTTTACTAAAATATTATTTAAATATTCATCATTATCAACTTTATTTTTTATATATCTATTCAAATCTGTAACTGTAATTGGATTGTATTCCATTTAATCCCTCTTTTCTTATGACTCCAGTTTATTTTCTTTAACAACAGTGGCTAAAACACCATTTATAAATGAACTAGAAGCATCTTCTCCATATCTCTTTGCAAGCTCAACTACTTCATTTATTACAACTTTGTATGGAACTTTTTTATACAACATCTCGTAAATAGCAAGTTTTAATAATGCTATATTAACCTTAGAAATTCTTTCCAATTTCCAATCTGATTTTAAGTTATTTGATATTTGTTTCACTAAATCCTCATTGTTTTTTATAATATTTTTTATATCCTCTTTTATCTGTACTTTTACTTTATCATCATCCAATTCCATTCCTTCAAAACATAATTCTATATCTTCCTCTTCAAAACTTTTTTGGACTTCTAGACTATATAATAATTTGAAAGTTAATTCCCTTATTGTAGATTTGTTCATTTCATTTCACCCTTCTATATTCAACCTATTTCATGATTATTTAATAATAACATCATTCTAAATTATAATACGACTTATCTATTATAATCTATCTATAAATTTTTTTAATTTATCTTTAGCTTCTTCTTTATTGTATTGAACATATCTTCCAATATATCCTCCAACAACAACTGCAACAATAATTATAATTACTCTATACAAACCTGTACAAGCTAAAATTAGAGCTATTATAATACCTATAATTGCACCAATATTTTTTGATAAAAAATTTTCATTATCATTCATATCATTTCCACCTTTCTATTTGACAATACTAGACTCTTCATTTTCTTGTGTATTTTGAATTTGAAATTTTTCATTATTACTATTTTTATCTACCTGAACATTATCATATTTTTCTATTTGAACTTTATCATTTTTTTGTGCTTGAACATTATCATCTTTTTCTACTTGAATATTATCAACTTTTATTTTCACTTGATTATTACTTTTTTTATTACTATCAATATCTTTTATATTAATATTTATTTGATCTACCTCTAAATCTGTGCTTCTTTTTATAGTATACTTAATTTTATTTTGAATATTTGATGACAACTCTTTTATTATAGAATCTTCTTTAACTAATAGACTAACATAAACCGTAATATTGCTACTACTATCTAAATTAACCTTTGCTTGAACATCAACAGCTTCGTCAAAACTTCTAACAACGCTATTAACTAAATTTTCTATAGTATCCCTTGATATTAACAACCTACCATCTTTATTCTCCAATAATACGCCGGTTTTTAATTCCTGCTTTTTATTCTTATTTTTTGAATGGAAAAATAAAGATTTTATTGCTAATAAAATTGAAACAATCGAAATACCTACTATAACTTTACGAGCAGTATCATCTTGTATTAAATCCTCTAAGAAATTATAGATACTTTTTAATTCCACTAAATCAAATATAACCAAGCAACTCATTACAGCTAGTACAATCATAATTATCGAAAACAATATTAAGGCTATTCTTTCTAATATCTTCATAAACTACTACCTCCCTTAATAAAATAAAGCACGGTATATTGAAACTTCCGTGCTTTACTTAAATTCAAGCATTTATTAATATATTATAATGCTCAATTTATTTTCAGTTTTTATTGTTCAATATCTCTATTTACTTCATTACTAGAAGTGTTATTATTACTAATATTTACACCTTGAACATGTACATTGACTTCCATTACTCTCAAACCAGTCATAGTCTCAACAGCCTTCTTTACCTTAGTTTGAATTTCATATGCTACATCTGGAATTCTTGTACCATACTCAACAATTATATTTACATCTATTTTTGTTTCTTTTTCATTAACATCAACTTTAATTCCCTTAGCCAAATTCTTTTTACCACTTAAAACTTCTGTAATTCCACCAGCAAATCCTCCTGCCATATTAGCAACTCCAGGTATTTCAGAAACAGCTACACCAGCAATTACAGCTACAACATCATCTGCAATTTTGATGGCATTATTCCCTAAACTAATTTCTTCAGAACCATTTTGTAAATCATTTGCACTTACACCTTCTCCATTAACATTATATTCTTCCATTTATTTACCTCCTTAAATAAGAAAAGTTTAATAATTTCCCTTCATAAGTATATCAATTATTCTAAATTATTACAACCTTTTTTTCAAATATTTTTTATCCAATCACATACCTATAAGCCACACTATCACAAACAATAATAAATTCCCCTTGTTGATCTGGAATAGTTTCATAAAACAAAATAGGCATTCTAATTTCTTCCTCAATATCCAACAATTGATCAAAATTCTTAACATCAATAACATTTAAACTATCAATTTCAACAGGACTAACAATCTCAGCTACAATATCTCCGTAATTCTTCAAAATTCTATTTAATGCAATAGCATAGTCACTCTTTTTACCAAACTTAATAGATTTTCTAATAGAATCTAATATAATCATAATAGCAATAAGAACCAAAAGTGAACCGATTACTAACATAGTTTTATTAATATCCTTGCTAGTCTCCGTAGTCTCATAAACAGCTTGTGAATCTGCATTATCGAACTGCTTTTCAATTGCAAAAACATCTTGTGCCAAATCCATCTTCAAATTCATAATAGAACTTTCCACAACTGTATCTTCAACACCAGAAACATTCATATCACTTCTAACTATTAATTTAATTTGCAAATCAGCAACAACAGGCAAACGTAATTTATCTTTGAAATTTTTTACCTCAGCATTATATGTGGCAAAATCAACATCAAAATTTTCTTTTATACTAAAATTAGATTCTTTGGTTTCTATCGTTTTTGGCTCAACTATCACATACTGCTTAGACCATATAGGCTCTTCTGAATCACTTGTACTGCTTGCATACTTTACCGTAGATACTGCAACTACCTGATAGATATATTTAGTATCGGCTTTTTTATTTCCATATAAAGAATATGTAAAATCCATATTTATTTTATCAACCAAACTTGAAATATATGTTTTATTCATCTCCATAGTTTGATTTTCAAAAAACTCATTTTCAATTAAATTCACTTTATAATTAACATTTCTACTAATATTGTACGAATATAATAAATTTTGAGATCCCTGTTCAACCTTAAATGATTTGAATATCATTATTATACCTAAAAATAATATTACTGTACTTATACATATATTTCTTAATACGTTTTTCGTTCTATTTTTACTAACATTCTTGTCCATTTTTACACCTCTTCTTTTGTTAGATTGTTATAAAAGATTTCACGCCTAATATTTTTTCGCTAAACCATACTGATGGATATCCTATATAAGGAATATACATTTTGACACAACCTATAACCTGTTCTTCTTCTACTAAATTTTTATCAGGAACATTATTATTATCTCCCTGTGTTTGGAAAAGAAGTTTACCATCTTTTCCTTCTTTTATATCAATTATTCTATGTATAACTTCTCCATTCTCAGATTTATAATGCAGTATATCTCCAATTTTTAATTTATGTAAATCTCTTTCATTCATATCCACAGATATTACAACAGCACCTCTACTAAATGTTGGAACCATACTATATGACATAATTGCAATTGGTTTTGCAGGTAGGAAACCTGCTATAAATGCCACTACAAGTAATAATGCCATTATCATTGGAATCCTTCGTATAGGATTAATTTTCTTTTTTTCCCTTCTTGTTAATCTTGTTGTTTTTATAGTATGTTCATAGTTATTGTATAAAAAAATTATCATTGATATTAAAATATCAAATATAGATGTTAAAAACCAGTCTAAATCTGGGAAAATAGGTACTAATACTTGATAAAGAGCAACTGGTATAGAGTATGCATATACAAGTAAAGTTCCACCTGAAATAGCTAAATAAGTACATACACATCCTTTGGCCAACTCTGGCATGATAACTGATGCAAAATATTCAAAGATTTTTTCGCCAGATGACATAACTTTAAGTCCTTCTGTATAATCTAATCTAAGCAATACAAAAATAAGAGTAAATAGAACATAATTTATTTTTTTTCTTTGATTGTTTATTACTTTACTTCTTACAAAATCTTGCATTGCAATTAATCCCACTATATAAAATAGGTTTTTTATTATTGCAAAAAAACTTCTGGAATATGGACTTTTCTTATAACCTACAATTAAACCTAATAAGAAATATATAATATAATATATTATAACAATTATTAACGTTGTTTTTATTTTTTCATTTTTACCTTTAAATCTTGTATGATCATTTTCTATAGGCATTGCTATTACTGTAAGAGCAATCCATATTATCATAACAACTATTCTTGTAGACTCTTGAAAAAAGCTTGGTACAACAAAAATAGTTAAAGCTAAACAACCTATTAAAATAATGCATAATATTGCCACATACAATATTATTGTTCCCTTTTCCTTATTCATTTTTGTGTTTGTACTCCTTTTTCATTTGTATTGTTACTATAATTTTCGTTTTATCTAATTTCAGTAGCTGACCTTCCATTTAATGTTAAATTTTTTATATCAAAATCTCCATTAATAGCTAATTGAACTTCTAACTCCAATGTGCTTCCCTTTGCTAAATATCCGTTTTCATCTTTTGAATATATTGTTAAACGCCCATTTTCACATTTTTTTGAAGAATTTTCTTTTATATTAGACATTGCATCATTATATCCTTCAGGAACATCAAAAGCAACTTGCCATAAGTCTATATCAGTATCCATATTTATTATTTTAAGTTTTACATCATATATTGTATAATTAGTTTCATCCGAATTTTGCGAATTAATTATTTCATATGAATATGTGCTATTTCCCTTGATATATTTTCCTGATTCATCTGTTACAATGGTTGCTTTTCCATAAATGTTTATCCTTTGCTGTAGGTATGAATAACCTACTCCAATTGTAAAAAAGAATATAAATATTATAATTAAAGTTATTGTTATTGTCTTAGATTTTTTAGTTTTTAATTTACGCATATATAACTCCTTAAGGAATAATTTAATAAAACTTGAATCTTCGAAAAAAATGGAACGAAGATTCAAGTTTTCTATTTAATATTACTCTGCTTGTTCATAATTTAATGTAATTGTTGCAGTTTTTGTTTTTGTTTCTGGTATTTCTGTTGCATCTGCATCCCAAGTTACTGTTACTATATAATCTTTTTTTGAACCTGATGGTAATGAATCATCACTCCTAGCATCTATTGAATATTTTACATCTGTTGGAGTTTCTGCATTTGCTTCATCTATTCCATCAACATTTATTAGTTTTGCATCTATACTTCCTTGATTTTCTACTGTTAATAAATATTGTGCTGATGCTCCCGGATACAATAAATCAACATCAAATGTTGCTGTTGTAGCTGTATAAGAAGGCTCTACATTAGTTTCTGCACCTACCATTTTTCCTTCCTCTATATTTGTAAATGTAATTTTCCATTGAGCTGTTATATTTGCAGTACCATTAATTTGTATTGCTTGTGATAACGCAGCATAACCTACTGCCATTCCTACTATAACTAATAATAAAATTAACAATATTAAAGTTTTACTATCTTTTCTTGTCCCCATATATTTATCCTCCTTAAGGTATTTTCAATAGTATTGTATCATATATCCAAAAAATAACAATACTTTCAAAAAAATGTAATATAGTTGTAATTTTTTTGTAACTTTTTTGTAATATTTTGGTATTAAATGTTATTCAAATACACTACAAGCATACAGCTTATTTCCTCTTAGAAAATCATCTATATTCATTCTTTTAGCATTTTCCCCTTGTATTTCTAAGACTTTTATATTTCCTTCTATTGTTTTTATATATAATCCAGTTTTTGCATCTGAAAATAAGATTGTACCTGGATATAACTCATCAAATTTTTCTTTATATTGTACTAAATCTGGAAATTCCGCAAATAACTCTTCATCAGTTAAACTCTTTACTTTCCAAAACTTTATTTTTTTACCTTCAAGGAAGCTATATGCACCCATTATTGGATTTAAACCTCTTACTAGATTTTTTATTTCTACAGCAGATTTATTCTCCCAATCAATTTTTGACATTTCTTTGTTCAACATTGGAGCCATAGTGAATTCGTCACCTTGTTTTTTTCTAGGTGCTGTGCCATTTTCTACTTGTTCTAATGTTCTTACTAGAAGTTCACCACCAATTTTTGACAATCTATCCCATAACTCCCCAGTTGTTTCATCTTCACCTATTTCAACTTCTTGTTTTAAAATTATATCACCTGTATCCATGCCTTCGTTCATATACATAGTTGTTATACCTGTTACTTTATCTCCATTCAGAACTGCCCATTGTATTGGAGCTGCTCCTCTATATTTTGGAAGTAATGAACCATGAACATTTATGCAACCAAGCTTAGGAATATTTAGTATTTCCTTTGGAAGAATTTTTCCATATGCTACAACACATATAACATCTGGATTTAATTGTTTCACTTCATTTATAAATTCAGTATTTTTTTTGATTTTTTCAGGTTGATAAACTGGAATATTTTTAGAAATAGCAAATTCTTTTACAGGAGATTGCATCATTTTCATTCCTCTCCCTTTTGGTTTATCTGTATTAGTTACAACTCCTATAATATTGTGACCTGAATTATACACCGCTTCCAATGATTCTGCTGCAAAATCAGGTGTTCCCATAAATAATATATTTAACATTAAACATCTCCTCCTAATACTGAAAATTCCCTTTACTTTGTGTTATTTTCTTTGACTACTTCCAATGTTCCTGGTATTATTTTATCAACAAATAAAATTCCATTTAAATGATCAACTTCATGTGATATAGCTTGTGCCAACAATTCTTTTGCCTTTAACTTAAATTCTTTTCCATTTTTGTCTAAAGCTTTAACTGTAACCTCTGCTGGTCTTATTATTTTAGCAAATTTATTTGGGAAGCTTAAGCATCCCTCTTCAACCTCTTGCTTACCTTTTTCTTTAATAATCTCTGGATTAATAAAAACAAGAGGTCCATTACCATCATCTATATCAATCACCACTATTTTTTTCAAAACTCCAACTTGAGGTGCAGCAAGTCCTACTCCATTGTATTTGTACATAGTTTCCAACATATCCTCAACTAATTGTTTTATTTTTTCATCAACTACTTCAACAGTTCTACAATTTTTTCTTAAAATCTCGTCTCCTTCTTCTCTTATATTTCTTATTGCCATTTTATACACCTACCTTTTTTATTCTTGACCATAATTTTTATTACTATTTTGTATCTTTCTATAATAAAAATTTTTGACCTAAATTTTATAACATATTATTTGGATTCACATCTACTATCATACTAACTGAGGAATTTCGTTTACCAAAAACATTGTTAATACAATTATTTATTATATCTATAATATTATCTTCAAACTTACATTTTATAATAATCCTCCATCTAAACTTGTTTTTTATTTTATCTATTGGTGCTGGGACAGGTTTATATAATATTATAGGTATATTATCGTTTTCAATTTTACTTTTCAAATATTTATGAACATCAGAACTTACTTTTTTAATGTCATTTTCATTTTCCGAACTAAATCCAAGCATTATTATATCACAAAAAGGTGGATATTTCAATTGTTTTCTTAATTTAGCTTCAAGATTATAAAATAATTTGTAATCCTGTTTCTTAGAAAATTCTATACTAAAGTTATCTGGATTATAGGTTTGAATTATTACATTGCCTTCATCTTTTTCTCTTCCTGCCCTACCTGCTACTTGCGTTAAAATTTGAAAGGTTTTTTCACTTGCTCTATAATCATCAATATTCAAATTAGTATCAGCAGCTATAACTCCAACTAGAGTTACATTTGGAAAATGATGTCCCTTTACAACCATTTGAGTTCCAATTAAAATATCTATATTTTCATTTTTAAATTTATTTAAAATTTCTTCATGCGAATTTTTTTTATTTACTGTATCAACATCCATTCTTATTGTTGATGCTTTAGGAAATAATTTATTAATCTCAGCTTCTAGCTTTTGAGTTCCTGTTCCAAAATATCTAATATTTTTGCCTTTGCAATCAGGACAAACTGACAGTGCATTGCACTCATATCCACAATAATGGCATTTCAATCTATTTTGCTTTATATGATATGTCATAGTAATATTACAATTTTTGCATTTAGCTGTAAATCCACAATCCCTACACATTACAAAAGTTGAATACCCTCTTCTATTTAAAAATAAAATAGTCTGTTTTTTATTTTTCAGATTTTCTTCAATTGCTTTATATAATTTCGTACTAATCATACTTCTATTACCATTGGTCAATTCTTGTTTTAAATCAACTATCTCTACCTTTGGTAACTTAGAATTATTAGCTCTTTTAGTTAACTCTAATAATTCAATATCACCCTTTGAGGCTCTGTAATATGTATCCATATCTGGTGTTGCACTTCCATAAACAATTGGAACATCATATTTTTTTCCTAAATATCTAGCAATATCTTTCACATTATATCTAGGAGTCATTTCTGATTTATATGAACCATCATGTTCCTCATCAATTATGATTATCCCCAAATCTTCCACAGGCGCAAATATTGCAGATCTAGCACCAATTACAATTTTTGCCTTTCCAGATTTAATTTTATACCACTGATCATACCTTTCTCCAACTGACAATTTGCTATGTAAAACAGCAATATTCTCTTGCCCAAATCTTGATATAAATCTATCCACAGTTTGAGGAGTTAATGATATTTCCGGAACAAGCATTATACTTGACTTTCCTTCAGCCAAAACCTTTTTAATTAATTGCAAATACACCTCTGTTTTTCCAGATCCGGTTACCCCATACAGTAAAAACTCTGAATTCATATAATCATCTATTGCATTTTCAACCATATCATAGGCATGTTGCTGTTCCTCAGTTAAATTTAAACTAGTATTTCTTTCAACTACCTTGTGTATAAATGGATTTCTCTCAATTTGCTTTTCATATATCTCTACATACCCATTTTTTTCTAACGTCTTTATAATCGCCTTAGACACTTCTGTTATTGTTTCTAAGTCAGTTAACAATACATCATCATTATCAATCAAAAAATTTAAAACCTTAATTTGTTTTTCTGATTTTAGAATTTTATTCTCAATATCATCATCTATTTGACTCTTATTTTTCAATAATCTAACACTATTTAAAGACTTTTCCCTAACCCTTTTCTGAACATCCTTAGTTCCAGTTCCAGGTGGTAACATAAGTTTTATACAATCAAACACATTACAAAAATACCTATGAGCCATCCATTTTGCCATCTCTACCCTTGGTTCATCAACAAAATCCTTTTCTTCCACATCAGCAATATCCTTTACCTGAAATTCACTACTCTCCTTAATATTAACTACAAATCCCTCTTCCAAACTTTTTATATTGCCAAATTTTACAAGAACCCTACTACCAATACTTATCTTTTCTTCCATATCAAATGGAATATTATAATCAAAAGTTCTATTTAGATTTTTAACATTACTGTTTATAATAACCTCAGCTATCACCATTTACTCCTTATTTTCTTAATTAATATTCCCTAATATTATAACAATCTATCACCTTATTTTCAATATGACCAAATTCACTTTTTTGAAATTGGGGTGAAATTGTTATAATTCAAGTGCCCTTGCAATATGTTAATTGCAAGGGCACTTGAATTGTACGGCTTATTACAAAAGCATTAAACAAGGTTAAAATTCTATATCCTTATCCTCACTCTCATGTTTAATAATCGCCATAATAATATCAACCGTCTTTTCCAAATCATTATTTTTAATAACATAATCATACATACCAATCTTAGATTCCTCATAATCGAATCTATTTAACCTTAAAGTTATCTCTTTTAAATCTGGATTAGCAGTTCTACTCTCTAATCTCTTCCTTAAAATCTCCTTAGGTACACGCAAAAATACTGTTATAACTTTTGTATCATTTTTCAAGATTTTTAATAAGTTTTCAGTACCATTAACATCCATATCTTTTACAATAATTTTACCACTTGCAATTTTTTCACTCATTAGTTTTCTGGATGTTCCATAATAATGCTCGTGGTGAATATTATACTCGTAAAATTCATCATTTTTTATCATATTTTCAAATTCTTCTGTTGTTACGAAATTGTATACTTCTCCATGAACTTCGCCTTCTCTTGGAAGTCTATCTGTGTAAGATGGCAAAGATTCTACATTTTCTACTCTTTTAATTAGTTCTTTTTTTATTGTATCTTTTCCTGAACCTGATACACCAGATAACAATATTAACATATTTTCACCTTACCCTCCATAATTTCATCTGCGGCAAGTGAAACTGCTGAAACATCATCACTATCTGTCAAAACATCACTTCCTTCTGCTATTTGTCTAGCTCTTTTTGAAGTAGCAATTACTAATCTAAATCTGTTATCTGCCTTTGTTAATAATTCTGTAACTGTTGGTTTTACTATCATAATAAATACATCCTTTCTTTTAATAAAATTTATTTTACTCTATATTTTGAATTTGTTCTCTTATGTCTTCTATTGCAGTTTTAATATCTATAGCTAAATTAGTTATTTCTAGTTTTACTGATTTTGAAGCTATAGTATTAGTCTCTCTATTCATTTCCTGAATTAAAAAGTCTAATTTTTTTCCAACCGGTTCTTTAGTTTCTAATAATTCTTTAAATTGAGATATATGACTGCGTAATCGTGTAAGCTCTTCTTCTATTGAGCACTTATCTGCATATATTACAATTTCTTGTGCTAATCTTGCTTCATCAACAACTGGTGTTTCTAGAATTTCATTAATCCTTTCTTTTAATTTTACTACATAATCTTCAATAAGTCCAGTAGTATATGAGAAAATTCTGTCAACAAATTTTTCTACGTTATTTATTCTAATAATTAAATCCTGTTTTATTCTTTCCCCTTCTGCTTTTCTCATATTAACAAAATTGCTTACAGCTTGTACTACACACTTTTCTAATTCTTGCCAAATAATCTCACTTTCATCATCTTCTATTTTTAATAACAATACATCTGGTAATTTAGTAATTTCAGTTACCTTTATATTTCCATCTATTTCTGTTTCAGTTGCTAGCTCTTTTAATTGATTTATATAGTTTTTAGCAAGTTCTTTATTTATTACAACATTTTTTCCCTCTTCACCATAATTATTAAAAATTATTGAAATATCAACTTTTCCTCTAGAAATATTGCTTGATATTATTTTTCTAATATTCTCTTCAAAGCATGTAATGTTTCTTGGCATTTTTATAGATATATCACTATATTTATGATTTACAGATTTTATTTCTACAACATATTCTCTTGCATTTTCTTCTATTTTGCTTCTTCCAAAGCCAGTCATACTTTTCATACTTTCCTCCTTGAAAGAAATTTATTGTCTTATTTAAATTTCTTTTACTTCCTTCTTTACAATTTCACTAATATCATTATTGTCTTTTTTATAATTTTTTACATCCGCTATCGCTAGGATTATGGACTTTAAGATATAATATCCAGATACAGCAATTCCTATATAGGTTAAAACATTTATAAAATTATCAAAGTATAGTTTCAAAACATATATTAAACATAAATTTGCTGCACCAAAAACTAATACTTCTATTCCATGCATTATTAATTTTGTACTATCTTTTTTATATGAAATTTCAATTATAAAAATTCCTATAGCCAACATACTTAAGGTCAAAACTTTAATGTCTTTCTCGAAAATTTCAATATCAATATTCTTACTTCCCATCATAACTAGGATTAAATATGTAATCATAATTATGGCAATAAAAATATTTTCAATCACTTCTTTTATTACATTCTTTTTTTGACTATCATTAACTTTAGTTTCTAA
Organism: uncultured Clostridia bacterium; assembly: GCA_947624525.1. Taxonomy (GTDB): domain Bacteria; phylum Bacillota; class Clostridia; order TANB77; family CAG-508; genus CAG-492. Next base: position 36,966 of record CANQKT010000005.1, read on the forward strand.
TGCATCTCTTATTTCTTTTAAGCTTACAGTGTCATATTTACTCTCATCTATATTGTTTTCTGATTTTATCTTATTTCCGTTATCCGACTTTTCCACACTCTTCTTTACAGTTACTTTTTCACTATCATTATTTGACATCTTAGTCTCCTCTACTGTTTCCTTATTTTTTACTTTACTCATATTAATTTTCATTCCCTTCGAACTCATACATAATAATACTTAACAAAGATAAACTAACAGTCTCAGTTCTTAAAATTCTATTACCCAAACTTACAACTTTTGCTCCACTCTGTTCCATTAATTCAACTTCTGAAATATCTATACCACCTTCAGGGCCTATAATTATTGCAATATTTAAGTTTTTATCTACATTCAAAGTACGGGCCTCTAAACTTTTAAGTACATCTTTTAAAAACACCTTTTTTTCGTTTTCATAGCAAAGCAATACTACATCATAACTTTCAAATTCAGCTGATATTTCTTTTATACTCTTTATACTACAAATTTCCGGTATTATGTCTCTTCCACATTGCTTAGCAGCTACTTCAGCAATTTTTTGCCATCTTTCTAGTTTTTTTATTTTATCTTTACCCTCTAACTTAACTACACATCTTTTCATTTCTATAGGTATTATTTTTTCAACACCTAATTCAACAGACTTTTGAATAATTAGTTCCATTTTATCGGCTTTAGGTAGACCTTGATAAATATGTACTTTTACATTTGATTCTGTGTTGCTCCCTATTTTTTCTTTAATTAGACATAAAATTTCTTTATTACCAAAACTATGTATTTTCACTATATAATTTTCTAAGTTTTCATTATTGCAAACAGTAAATGTATCACCAATTTTCATTCTTAATACATTTTTAATGTGATTAACATCCTCACCAACTATACGTATTATTTCTCCATCCACTTGTTCATTTTTAACAAAAAATTTTGGCATATAAACTCTCTCCTTAATTCGCATCTATATCTTTATTTTTGATTCTTAATCTTTATAAAAATCATAGTCTAATAAATCTAAAGTCTTTCCATATATATTCTTATCTATTTTATATAACCTAAAATTAGCAGATGTGTCAACAATTCTTTCCACAATAAATCTAATTCCTGTCATTTTCCTCCATTTCTGTGTTCGATCTTCTAGGTATTTTAATATTTTATTCATAAATATTTCTTTGTCATTATTATTCCAATCAAATTTTGCTCCTAATAATTGCACAGCACAATTTAAGCCCACATAACCTAAAGATAAAGCAGAATAACCATCTTTAAGTAATTTATCTATTTTCTCTCCCTTTTTTAATCTCGCAATTGCACCATTTTGCCAATGAATTGGGCTTACATCCGAAATCGTTCCAAGTAGCGCATAATGTCTACACATTAAGGCTTCATAACAAATTTCTAATCTTTCATCTAATATATTCCAAAATTCATTTATATTATCTCCTACTTCTAATGAAATTTGTGGTAGATTTATACTTACAGTTCCTTGACTGAAATAGCCCTCATATTGATATTTTTCTGTATTTTTTTGATTTATAACACAGTTACATTTTTTCGCCAACTCCATCAGTGTTGACATAATTTCTTGATTATTGCCTTTGAAATTACAAATTAATTTAGGCAGGCTGTTCTCTTTCTTAGCTGTTTTTTCAAGAAGTTGAGCTCTTTGCCTTAATATTTCTTTTATTATCACAGCATTTTCTTCATAATACTCATCTTCATCATCCAACTCTAAAATCAAAGTAATAATAGGTGTTTTTTCATATATTGTTATTAAACCATTTATTTCATAATTAATAAACTGTATTCCTTCCTCAATTTCACTTTTTAACCTATTTTCTATAAATTTCTCAATTTGCTCGCTTTCTTTTATTTCGCTTAATTCTAAATTAATTTTTTCATAACTTTTTCCTAAATATTTTCCTAAATACTTTATATTAATATATTGTTTACCATATTGACCATTAGCAACATTAGTAATAATTTGTGTCAGAATAAAACACGCCATTATAAAGTCCTCAGGCTGATGTATTTCTTGCCCTCTAATACAAGTTCCATTGTCAAGCATATCCTCAATATTAACCAAACATGAATCTATTATAGGTTGCAAAAAATATTCTGTAGCATGAAAATAAAGTATCCCCTCTTCATGTGCTTTATTTATTTTTTCTGGTAATAAAATTCTTTTAGTTAAATCTTTTGAAACCTCTCCAGCAATTAGATTTCTTTGTACAGATGCTATCATGGGAGTTTCCTTTTCGGAATCTACCATATTATTTATATTTTTTATTAATCCTAATATTGATTCATCTGTTGTATTTTGTTTTCTAACTAAAGCTCTCGTATATCTATATACTATATATTTTTTAGCCAAATCATACTTACCCAATTCCATTAATTTTTGTTCTATAATATCTTGAATATCTTCAACCAAAATTCTTTTCTTATCTAATGTTTCAATATATTTTACGATTTTTTCTATTTCTTCATTAGTAGCTCTTTTCTCTTCAGTAACTTCTTTGTTGGCCTTCTCTATTGCTATACAAATTTTCTCACTATTATATTCAACAGCTCTACCATCTCTTTTAATAACCTTCAAACTAAATTTACCTCCACCTATAAAGCAACTTGTACAATCCTATTCTCTTGAATACATTTTTGCACATCTAAAATTCTTTGGTTAGAAGAACCTCTAAATTTCAAAGTAGGATCCTTTTTTTCCTGTACAAATCTACCATCTACTAATACATCAATTTCCTTTAAGGCTTGATTTGTAATCTCATCATTTCTATTTTTTAATTCTTCAATTGTATATCCACTATAACACCACACATTAAAATTAGGTCTTACTTTTTTCACATCTTTAATAAAATCCATAACCTCTTTTACATTTTCTTTACATAAAGGCTCTCCACCGCTAATGGTGATACCTTTTAAGATTGAATTTTCACAAATCTTATCAATTATTTTCTGCTTATCAAATTCTTCACCATAATCAAAACTTTGTGCCATTTTATTTTGACATCCAGGACAATTATGAGGACATCCGCTTACAAAAAGCACTGCTCTCCATCCTAATCCATTTGATATACTTTCATCATAAAATCCTGCCATTTTCATATTATATTACCTTCTTTCAACTTACGTATATCTTAGTATTTCGGGGCAGGAACAGAGATTATTATCTCCATTCCATTTCCTATATTTTCATCTTATGAGCCTTCTCACTAAATTATTGAGCACCTTTTACTCCACAATCACCATCAATATGAGTAACTCTGTCTCTAAGTTCACTTAACTTACCATTATTCCAACGAGAAGTTGTGCCAACCAAATATCCTGTAATTCTTTGGATTGTATCAATATCTGTACTTCCACATACTGGGCATCTATCTAAGTTAGCATCTGCATTTTCAAAACCACATGCCATACATCTAGATCTTGTATGATTAACACTTCCATATCCCATATTATATTTATCCATTAAGTCAACAACACCTTCTATTGTTTCCGGATTATGTGTTGCATCTCCATCTAATTCAATGTAGAATATGTGTCCTCCTCTTGTTAAATCATGATAAGGAGCTTCAATTTTAGCTTTGTGCTCAGCTGTACATTTATACCAAACTGGAACATGATTACTGTTTGTATAATAATCTCTATCTGTAACACCTAAAATAGTTCCATATTGTTTTCTGTCTAATTTAGTAAATCTTCCTGATAAGCCTTCTGCAGGTGTTGCAAGAACACTGAAATTTAAATCATATCTATCTGCAAATTCTTTGACAACATCTCTCATTTCTGTAATAATTTCAATTCCTAATTTTTGTGAATCTTCAGATTCCGCATGATGTTTACCTGTTAAAGCTGTTAAACACTCTGCCAATCCTATAAATCCAATTCCAAGAGTTCCTTGTTTTAAAACTGGCTCTACTACATCATTTGGAGCTAATTTTTCACTACCTTCCCACATTCCTGCCATTAATAAAGGGAATTGTTTTGCAATAGCTGTACATTGGAATTTATATCTATCATATAATTGACGAGCAGCAATACCTGCATATTCTTCTAATTTATTCATAAATATTTTCTTAACAGCTTTTTTATATGTAGCAGTCATAAATTCCTCTGACCCTCTACCTAAATCAAATTTACAACCTGTTTTTTCTTGAGCTTCATATGCGGATTCTATAGCTAGTTTAGGTAAATCTAATGTTGTAAAAGATAAGTTTCCTCTTCCTACAGAAGTTTTCTCACCGTGTCTGTTTTCAAAAACCCTAGTTCTGCATCCCATTGTAGCACATTCATATTTAAATCTTTCAGGATCATTTGCATCCCACTTTTCATGTTGATTAAATGTAGCATCTAGATTTATAAAGTTAGGGAAAAATCTTTTTGCAGTTACTTTGCATGCTAATTTATATAAATCATAGTTCTTATCTTCTGGTAAATAGTTAACCCCACGTTTTTTCTTCCAAATTTGAATTGGGAAAATTGGAGTTTCATTATTTCCTACTCCTCTTTCTGTAGAAAGAAGAATTTCTCTTATGATACATCTACCTTCTGGTGAAGTATCTGTTCCATAGTTTATTGAACTAAATACAACTTGGTTTCCACCTCTTGAATGTATAGTGTTCATATTATGTATAAATGCTTCCATTGATTGGTGAACTCTTGAAACAGTATTATTTATTGCAAATTGTAAATCTCTTTCTTCGCCTTTTAACCCATCTAAATCTTTTTTAATATAATCTTCTACTTGATAATCATAGTATTTTGATAAATCTGCTCCTGTAAAATCTTCTATTTTCTTTATTTCTTCAACAAAAGTCATTTTTACATATGGTGCTAAATAATAATCAAAAGCTGGAATAGCTTGACCGCCATGCATTTCATTTTGAACAGTTTCCATAGATATACAACCTAAAATACTTGCTGTTTCAATTCTTTTAGCTGGTCTAGATGCACCATGTCCTGCCTTAAAACCATTTTTTAGTATTTTATCTAATGGATGTTGTAAACAAGTTAATGATTTTGTAGGATAATAATCTTTATCATGAACATGAATATATCCCTCTTTAACAGCTTTTCTTGCCTCTTCTGAAAATAGGAAATCATCAACAAATGGTTTTGTGGTTTCTGATGCAAATTTCATCATCATTCCTGCTGGTGTATCTGCATTCATATTAGCATTTTCTCTTGTAATATCATTTGCTTTTGCTCCAATAATATCTAAGAAGATTTCTTTTGTTTTTGATTTTCTTGCAACATCTCTATTATATCTATATGTAATATAACTTTGAGCAACTTCTTTTCTAGAAGTAGTCATTAATTTTTTTTCTATTAAATCTTGAATTTCATATACTGTAACTTGGTTTTTATCTTCTAATTGTTTTTCAACCGCATTTGCTACTTTATTTGCTAATTCGACATCAACTCCTCCTTGAGTTTGTGCCATTGCTAATGTTATAGCTTTAACTATTCTTTCCTTATTAAATTCAACTAATCTTCCATCTCTTTTTATAACTTGCATCTTACATACATCCCTTTCTTCATGAGTTTTTATTTTTTATTTTCTTTCATTTGATGAGTCAATTATACATTAAGATTTTTTGTTTTTTTGTTGCATTTGCAACATATTATGATTTTTTGAATTCATAATATTAACAAGCTAGTTATCTCTAGGAAAATTTGTTTTAAAAAAATTTATTACAATTTTGTTACATACTTATTACGTCTATTTTCCATAAAATGTAGTCATGCTTATAAATTTCTTATAAGAAAAAAGTAGCTATTACACGCTTTTACAAACATCAATTAATTTTTACTTTATGGGCTAACTTTCCTATAATACAAAAAAGTACAATTGAATAAATTCAATTGTACTTTTTTATATCATTTAATTTTGATATTATTTTTTAAATTTACGATAGCTTACTCCTGCAATTCCTAGTAATATTATTATAGAAACTACAACTATAGCTAATGTTTCACCTGTTTGAGGGATTATAGCTGGTTGCCATTTTTTAGTAACATGTGTTATTACAGTAGCATCTGTACCATTTTGTTTTACAGGTACATCTGCGTCATAATCTTCACCTTTTTTTATTGTTTTTTCTATTTTATGGCATGTTACTCCATCTTCATCATATACTGGAGACCAACCATCTGGTATTTTAGAAGTATCTATTGGTAAATTAAATGTTATTGTAACTGTTACACTTCCATTAGCATTTGTTTTTTCCTTTACTGATTTTCTTCTAAATGTCCATTCAATTGATGGTGTTTGAGTATCTTCTCCACCCTCAGCACCTACTAATTTAACTGTTTCTTTTACTTTACCATTATCTTTAGTATTATCATATTTGTCAAAAGGATAATCTTTTGCAATAACTTTTTTGTCATTTGTATCAGGATAATACCATCCTTCACTATTTGGTTTTCCATCACTTGTTAGTTCTACTCCATTTGTAGAAACTATATCTTCATCTGTTCTTGATTTAATTCTAACTGTAACATCTAAATCCTTTTTATCAACATCATTATCATGATATTGAGGTAAGAATGTCTTTCCATCATCTGGTGTTGTTTTTGAATTTGATACATATTCCATTAATGTATTGAATAATGTCCAATCAATTGTTACATGTGTAGAATCTTTGTCTGATCTTCCATGTGCTGTTAATTCAATATCACCATCAAAATTTTCACCTTTATTAAATTCTCTAAATACTCTATGTTGTGTTGTTCCTTCTTCATCACTTGTAAATGCCCATTTTTCTGGTAATTTTGTTTCATCTATAGGTAAATTTGTTGTTATTTCAACTCTTACTTTTTCAGTATCTTTATCTATTTCTTCTGGTACTTTTGTTACTTTTATAATTCTAAAAGCCCATTTTATGCTTACATCTTGAGTATCTTCTAATGTTTTACCATCAATTGTATAATCTGTCTCTAATTTTACAGTTTCTTTAGGTACAATACCATTGTTTGTTAGATTATCATAATCATCAAATTTGTAGTCTTTTGCAATAACTTTTTTATCACCATTATTTAGATAATACCATCCATTTGCATTTGGTGCATCTTTGCTTGCTCCCGGTACTACTCCATCTACTTTTCCTATATTGTTATTTGTAGTAGATCTTATTATTGCTGTAACATCTGCATCTTTTTCTATATCATTCTTGTCAAATGATGGAATGTATGTTTCTTTTACTTGTGTTTCTTTTTTAGATATTGTATCTGTGTAGCTTAATTCTGTATTAAATTCATTTATTTTAGATGCACTATTAGCCTCAACTAGTACCCAATAGTTAGTCCATTCACCTGTTCCACCTAGTGCAAATTTGTATTCACGTCCACTGTATTGAGAATTTCCTCCTATTTTTGCTGTTTGTGATACTAGTACAACCCCATTTATATAATTTTCGTCAAATGGTATAGGCTTTGAAGTAAGTTCACTATAACCATGCACAATTCCTTTAGAATTTAGATATTCTATATATGCCTTTTCTTTTTTAGCTATTTCTTCTTCTATTTTTTCCTTATTTTGTACTTTTCCAACTATTTTTCCATCTTCTTTTGAAAATGTTACAGTATATTCTACAGAACCTACTCCTTGGTAATCAAGAGTATTTGTTACTGTAATATCACTTAACTCTACACCTAATGCATCCATTATGTTCTCTGGAATATAAAATTCATTTGAAGCAAGCTTTTGGATTGATAGAAAAGAACTAGCAGAATTCGTTGCCATTACATTCTTTTCTCCCTTTTTTCCATCATTATACATGTATAATGGAATTACCTTTTTACTATCTACCAACTCTTTTGTTACCGTAGTTGGAATTGCAGGCCATTCATTGCTATTAGTGTCAAGAAAAGCAGAACTTCCTGCTCCTACATGTGCAATCCAAGATAATACATCATCTGATGTAAATTTAAACTGCTCTTTTTCTAAAAATTCAACTTTCTTTGCTTGCACATTGCCTATTGTACTATACACAAGTGCAAACATCATTGAAACTATGATAAAAATTGATAAAAAACTTTTTTTCCTTAAATTTTTCATTATTTTTCATTTCCTTTCTTTTGTTTATTTTTTTGAAATAAATTTCTGTTTATATTATAACCAAATATTCAACTAAAAAACAACACTTTTTTTCATTTTTTTTATTACGTTTTTATTACTAAATTATTACAAAAATATTACACACATTAAATTGTTCAGTATTTTTAATATTTTATAATCTTGTTTAAGATATTTTTACTTCCTTATGTTAATATTTAAAAACGTTTTCATGTCTTTATCCTGATTTTAAGACTTTTTATATTGTAAAACTTATAGAAACACTGTATAATATAGATAATTCTACACGAGGTGATCTAAATGGATAATATAGAAAATCAACTTACATCATTTTTTTCAGAATTTTGTCAAAATTGTAGGAAAGTTACCACAAAGAAATTTGCCAAAAATGAAATAATAACAACATACATTGCAAAAAGAAAACAGCTTTGCTTGTTAAAATCAGGAGAAGCAGACTTAATTAGATATGATTTTAATGGAAACAAAACAATTGTTGAACACTATATTGCAAATAATATCTTTGGAGAAATCTTTTACAATGTTACAACAAACAATGAATTATTTGTTGAAGCACGAACTAAATGTGAAGTTTTATTTTTTGATTATGATTTTATTGAAAATAAATGCACTTCTAATTGTTCCTATCACAAAAAAGTCATACAAACACTTCCTGAATTACTGCTTAGTCAAATAAATTCATTAAATACTAGAATCGAGATACTAAGTAAACGTACCATAAGAGAAAAATTACTAACATACTTCAATATTATAGCAACTAAAAATATAAATAAATCATTTTCACTTCCATTTTCATTGACTGATTTGGCTGATTATCTAAGTGTTGATAGAAGCGCAATGATGAGAGAAATTGGATATTTAAGAAATGATAATATCATTGAAAAAAATGGTAATAGAATTACACTTTTATATTAAAAATGGTAATAATCAAAACTATAATTTTAATTATTACCATTTTTTATGTATTGTTAACTTTGTTGTTCAATTAATCAATATATTATTTTATCATTTAATTACGCATTACTTAATAAATAAACCTTGATTTTTATTGAATCTTTGTTCCACACTCTCCGCAGAACTTTGCGTTTTTATTTAGTTTTGCTCCACAATTTGAACATACTCTTTCTTCTGGCTTTTTAGTTCCGCATTCTCCACAAAATTTACCTGTAACTTTTTTTCCACAATTTGGGCAGATCCATTCAGCATTTACTTTGTTTTCTGATTTATCATCATTTCTATCTTCCAGATTGTCTTTTGATTTATTTTCAACTTTATCTGCACTAGTTTGATTTGCATTATTAACTTCTCCGTTTGATGCTGGCGTTGAATTATTAACAGGTTGCACAGGTTGACTATTTTGCCAAGGTCCTTGAGTTACTCCTCCCATCATACCTCCTGTAGCCATATTCATTACTCCAATTCCCATAAATCCATTTGCTGATCCATTTGCATTTTTTGCTGCATCTTGAACAGCATTTGCATATGCATCAACAAGCTTTCCTTGTTGCATCATAGCATTTGAGCTTAATTCATATGCATCTATTTTTCTTTCAGACTCAGGGTCTAGTGTTACAGATTCAACTTTAAAAGTCTCTATTGCTAAGCCTCTTTTTCTTACAGGTTCATCATATACCTTTTCATTCATCATTTCCTTAATTTCATCAGTTTGGCTTGGTAACTCTAATACTGGAACTTTATATTCAGAATTTCCTAATTCATTCAAAACATTTTGGAATGTGGCAATAACTTCTGAACGGATTTCATCAGTAATTTGGCTTTTTCTAAATACATTAGCTGTTCCGGCGATATTATTCATAAATAAAGCTGGGTTTACTATTCTAAATGTGTATTTTCCAAAACATTTTACTTCCACTCTTAAAGGAGTAATCTGACCAGTCATTTGATTTGGTATAGGATGTGACCAATCTTGATAAGGTACTGGTGCAGGAGTTCCAAACTTATTATCTGTAATTTCTTTAATATTGAAATAATACACTGCTTGTTCTTTAGCAGTTGCACCATTATATGTAAATCTTTGCCACATTTCCTTAAATACGGCTCCAAATTGTCCTGCAAAAAATGATGGAGTTGATGATGTATCAAATGTATATAAACCTTCTTCTGCAGTAGCATCTATTACTTTACCATTATCATATATGACTGCACACTGGCCAGGTCCTACTATAATTGTACTTTTATTTGTTATTACACCTGTTGGCGTCGTTTTTTTCATCATTAAAATATCATTTCCTAAATCTTCACATCTAATCGCTTCTTTCCATTGGTCTTTAAAAGTGCTTCCTATCGCACCTACTGCTGCTTTAATTAATCCCATATTAATACCTCCTAATATTTTTATTATTCTTTTTAATTATACACTATATTTGTTTATTTTACAATAATTTTTTTAATAGTCTTCTTTGTATGAAATCATGTACCATCCTTTTAAATTTATAGGCTCTACATAAGTCCCACAATAAGTGCAATTTCCTCCACCAAGTTTTCCTAGTGGTGCTCCACAATTTGGACAACTTATTGCTAATACATTTTCACTATTTTCAACCTTTGTTTCATCATATACATATGCAAATTCTATTGTATATCTAGTTTGTTTTTTTATTCCTTCAAATTTTTTATCTTTGCTATCATCACTAAAATAATATTCTAACGAACTAGATATAGTAATAGTAGCTTTTCCTTTTTCTTTTAGATAGTTTTTTATTGCATGTGAATGAAATTTTACTTCATCATATTTTATATTTACTTTGTTGTTTTTTAAATCATAAATCTTTTCCTTTAAAGATGGAATAATATATATTAAATCATTGTCATTTTGTATGTTAGCTATTGTTTTGTCTTCTATACTATTAAAAATTTTTATTAAATTATTTTCAACTTTAGAATATAATAATTCTTTATTAAAATCAGTAAAATCAGTTATTATTACTGGCTCTATAAGTTTGGTTATTCCACTTACTTCTTTGAGTCTAGTATATTCCTCTAATTCATAATTGTTAGCATTTTTTACAGTTTTTATTATTTCTCTCATGCCATTTTTGCCAACTGATTTTGTAACTTTTAAATATATTACTACTATTATCACTATAACCGCTACTATCAATCCTAAACAAGCTCCCAAAAAGGCAATTATAAAATTCATATATATGAGGCTACTCCTCTATCCCTCCTTTTTTACTATATTTAGGCTTTAAAGTTACCCAAAACTTTATTATATATTATATTTCTTTAAACTATTTGTCAAATAAAAATTGATTATTCTAAAGTAAATTAAAAAAATACTTATACTGTATACTTTATTAATATGCTTTTACGTTAAAATACTCTATATTTTATTGGTATTCTATTACATTAAAATACTATATATTTTATTAGTAAGCATTACATAAAAATTTTTTTTAATATATTAGATTGTGAACAAGCTCTAGTATATGATATATCATATAAGAATAGAGAATATTATATCATTTTTTTAATACAATATTCTCTATTTTTTATAATCATCCCATTTATTTTTATGTAACTGTTTTAGATATTTTTTATATTTTTAGATTATCTTTAATATATTTATTTTAAAATAATATTATATATTTTAGAATAAATCATATATATTTATCATTTACAAATCTTAATTTATTCTTTTGTAATTTTATATTTTACTAGACTAGCAAGACCTAGAATTGAGAACACAACTATTGCAACAATTGTACCAGTGTCATTAGATCCTGATTGTGGAATATTGTTATCTGATTTTTCATTATCAACCTTTATTGATTCATTTTGTGTTACATCTTTTTCATCTTTTTCATCATATATTTCTTCATAATTTTCATCAGTATTATTTTCATTGCTATCCCCTTTATCATCTCTGTTATCATCTATAACAGGTACATATATAGAATCATCTTCTTCTGGGTTATTCTCATCTTCTCCCGGATTGTTTTCATCTTCTCCTGGGTTATTTTCATCTTCTCCCGGATTGTTCTCATCTTCTCCTGGGTTATTTTCATCTTCTCCCGGATTGTTCTCATCTTCTCCTGGGTTATTTTCATCTTCTCCTGGATTATTCTCATCTTCTCCCGGATTATTTTCATCTTCTCCTGGGTTATTTTCATCTTCTCCCGGATTATTTTCATCTTCTCCTGGGTTATTTTCATCTTCTCCCGGATTGTTCTCATCTTCTCCTGGGTTATTTTCATCTTCTCC
>CANQKT010000006.1 GCA_947624525.1 uncultured Clostridia bacterium
TAGATTTTCCAATAACAAGAACAGATAATAACAAAACAGTAGCAGATGAAAAACTAGCGCCAGGAACATCTGGACAGTTTGAAATAGGAATAGATGCAACAGGAACAGAAACTTTTTTAGAGTATGAATTAGAAATAGCTTTAAATGGTAAACCAACAAATTTAAAATTCTATGAAGGAATAGATAATAATTTGAAAAGACCACTAGATGTAATTGATAATAAAATGACAATAACTGGATTTATGTCATTTAATCAGGGAATGAAAAGAACAGAAACAATATACTGGGATTGGCCGTATGAAACTAAAGGGAAAAATGAAGAGACAGATAAAAATGATGAAATAGATACAAAAGAAGCAGGAACTACAATGACAATGCAAATAACAGCGACTGGAACTGAGGTATTAGAGCCAACAATAGTGCAAGGAGAGTATTTGAATTTAGGAAAAAATTTAGTAGGAACAGAGTCAACAAAGGATGATTGGAGAATATTTTATGAAGATAAGGAAAGTGGAAATGTGTATGCGATATTATCAGATTATTTGCCAGTAGACGGAGAACATAGTGAGAACAAAAAAATAGTAGAAAGTACAGGATTACATACGAATGGTAGCAAATATGGTGTAAATACAAGTAAAAATGCAAAAGATTTAGTAAGTGGATTAAAAGATACAGAACACTGGAAAGGATTGTTACCAGAAGACCTGCAAAAAAATATAAAAATAAAAGTAACCGGAGCAGTAGATATCGAAACATGGGTGAAAAGCTGGAATCATAATCCTAATAGTACAACAACACTATATACAGAATGTAATGTACCAGGAACTAATTGCACAGAAGGATATTGTATAGGAACAAGTAAACCTTTAACAAGTTCATCAAATAGATGTTATGTAAATTCGGACCCAGAATATAAAGATACCCTATATTTCCCACACAGAGAAAGTTGTGAAAATTGTTATGGATACTGGTTGGCTTCGCCTTCTGCCGATGACTCTACCAATGTGATGATTGTGCATTCCTACGGCGATTTGCACCCTAACTACTATTTCAATATGAGTTGCGGGGTCTTGCCTGCAGTTTGTCTACCATCTGATATGCTACAAAAAGAAGGAAATACATGGAAAGTTATCGAAAAATAAATATGCAAAATTAATAAAATAAATTAAGTGACCAAGATTATTAGACTAAAAAGTCTAATAATCTTGGTCACTTTGAATTTATATCGTTATTATAAATCTAATATTTTCGTTAAGTTGCATACTTAATCAATCTCAATACAATTTAATTTTACCATAGATTAATATATTTTCAAGTGTTTTTTCAAAAAAATATTTTAGAAAATTTTGGTGTACAAGTTATACATTTTAAATTTTGCAAAGTATTGATATATCAATAAATTATTGGATTTTAGTATTATCATAAAGTATGCAACTTAATGATAGAACAAACATCATTTGTATACGGAAAAAAGTTTTAAAGTATAACAAAGAACATAAAAATACTAAAGTTAAAGGAGATGTAAAACAAAATGAAAAAAGATAAGAAGATAAGATTAAACATATTAATTGTATTATCATTGTTAATAATAATACTGGCATCAAGTATAGGCTTATATGCTTGGTCAAGATATACAAGTTCTGAATCAGGTCAAGCAACTACACAAGTAGCAAAATGGAATTTTAAGTTAAAGGGTAATTCTACAGCTGAAGCAGAAAACACAAATTTTGCAATAACAAGAACAGATAATAGTTCATCAGTTGAAAGTGGGAAATTAGCTCCAGGAACAAATGGAAAATTTGAAATGGTAGTAGATACAACAGGGACAGAAGTATCATTGGTTTATGATATAGTATTAACATTAACAAACTGCCCACAGAATTTATTATTTTATAAAGATGCAGGCTATCAAAATGAATTGCCAAAAGTAAGTGATAACGGTGTAGATAAATTATATATAAAAGAATATGTACCAGTAAGTGAAGATAGTGTGAAAAATGGACAACATAATGAAACTCTTTACTGGAGATGGAAATATGAAACAGGTACAAGATCTTGGGAGAAAGACAATAATGATGAACAAGATACAAATGACAAAGGAAAAACAATGACAATGAAAATAGTTGCAACAGGAACAGAGGTAATGCAGGAGCCAACATATACATTGGAAGAATTGGTAAGAACAGCTAAGATAAAAATAGGTGATGAGGTTGATTATAAAGCTGTAAGTGAAGGTACAGTGGCAAGTACAGCACAAGCAGATACTGAATCAAATGAAGAAAATACAAATCAAACAACATATACAGCAAAAGCAGCCGAAACAGGAGCTGATACAGACCAAACATTTACGGCAACTAGTAATATGAAATGGAGAGTATTGAGTAGAGATGCAGATAAAGGAACAATAGAAATAATATCTGCAGATGGAACAACAAAAGCATTAGAATTAAAAGGTCAAGCAGGATTTATAAATTCAAAGGAAGTGTTAGATGAAATTGGAAAAATATATAGTTATGGAGATGGTGCAGCAGAGGGTAGTGGTAGAAGTGTAGATATAGGAGATATAGAAAAATACTCAAACTATAATCCAGAAGATTACATAAATCATAATACTGGAGAAATTAAATGCCATTGTGGAGAGACACATACATATAATAGTGGAACATTTATTAAAGAGATAATAGATGAAGATACAGGAGAAGTAATAGGGTATGGAGACGAAAATGGGGGAACGGATAATAAACAAGAAGCAACTAGTGATAGTCCCGTAACAATGCGTCAGACATTTTATACCCCAGAAAGTAGTAGTAAAGAGAAAGAAAGCTTTGAAAATAAAAAAGCATATGAAGTAATATTTCAGACTTTAAAGAATAATGGCAAAAATTACTGGATTGCATCTCGTTGTGTTATACTTTATGAGAATAATTGCCATTTTGATGTATGTAAGGCAACTGCTGGCTACATGTATGCACATATCTTGTATTACTCTACCGGACAAAGCAATGGAACGAAGCTCGGAGTTTGCCCGGTCGTAAGTTTACAGTCAAATATTAAGTTAAAAGAAAATGATAGTGGAGTATGGGAGATAATAAATATAGAGAACTAATTTTAAAAAAATTTAATTTAATAAAAGATAAGAAAGTCGTTAAGTTAGGTACTTAACGACTTTTTTATAATCTAATTTTACCATATATTAATATATTTTCAAGTGTTTTTTTGGAAAAATTTTATTGTAAATTTTTGTATAGGAGAATTTTATATAAAAACCTCAAAAATACTGAAATATAAGCAAAGCCCCTAATATATAAAAAATCATTAAGTACCTAACTTAATGATTAGATAAGGTA
This sequence comes from uncultured Clostridia bacterium, assembly GCA_947624525.1. Classification (GTDB taxonomy): domain Bacteria; phylum Bacillota; class Clostridia; order TANB77; family CAG-508; genus CAG-492. The sequence continues at coordinate 3,348 of CANQKT010000006.1, forward strand.
AAAAATATACTGAATCTATATGTATAATTACATATTTTACAAGATGTAATTAGTAGGAGGTATTATATAATATGAAATCAGATACAACCAATAAAAAACATAATAAAATATTAAGCATAGTTATTTTTATAATATTAGTAGTAGCTATAGTATTAATAGTTGGCTACGCTTATGCAAAATATGTAACATCCCAAAGTGGGGAAGCACAGGCAGAAATTGCTGAGTGGAATGTTGCTATAAGTATAAATGATAATACTAATGAAAATGTAGAGGTGGATTTAGCAAATACAAGAAATAAAGAAAAAGAAGAAGCGGATGTACAAGATGGATATGTAGCACCCGGAACTGCAGGAAAGTTTAATATTGAGGTTAATGCAGAAAATAGTGATGTATCTTTAGAATATGAAATTAATATGAATGTAGATTATGGAAATAATGAAAAGTTCCCAAAAAATCTCGTCTTTTATTCTGATGAAAATATGGAAAATGCATTTTATCATACAGACAATACAATAGAATTAAATGGATTCATAGGATATAACGATTCTAAAAAAACGGCTACAATTCCTATATATTGGAAATGGGCATATGAAACTGGAACAACAGATATGGAAAAAGAAAAAAATGATGAACTAGATAGTTATTGGCTAGGTAAAACAATAGAACCATTAACACTAAAAGTAGTTGCAAAGCAAGTAAATACAAACCAAGATGAAAATCCAATGGCAAATCAATATGCAGTAACTCTTGACACAAATGGTGGGACTTTAGAAGGGTATGGAGATTCAGGAAAGGTTATTAAGCAAGTAAGTTATGGTGGACAATATGGAGAATTACCGGAACCAACCAGAGAAGGTTATACTTTTAAAGGTTGGCAAACAGCTGAAAATTTAATATCTACAGATGTAAGTGATTGGGAACAAGGAGCAATTAATACGAATAACGGACAATTAGTTGAAAATAATCATAGAATAAGGCTGAAAGAGTATCTTAAGATTTCACCTAATACTAATTATGAAATAAGTGTACAAAACAGTAATAATATCAAAATAAGAGTATTATGTATATATGATAAGAACAAAGTTTTTGTAAATAGTGAAGATCCAGGAACTGCAATGAGTAGTCAAAAATTTACTACAAAAGAAAATGCTTCGTTTATGAAAATATCATTAAGATACCACGATGGCGATGACAACAAAAATATAAGTGTGGAAGCAATAGAACAAGCAAATCTAAAATTGATTGCAAATGTAAAAGAATCTACTTTAGTGACAATAAACAAAAATCATACCTTAACAGCAATATGGGAAAAAAATTAGATTAAAAACTGAAGAAATTATTATCAAAAATTTCTTCAGTTTATTATCATATAATACATTATTTTATTACAACTTATTCGCCAAATCCAACAAACTTTCTCTATCACTACCAATATACCCCTTAGTAGCATTCAAACTACCATGAACAGCTTGTGCAGCAACCATCTCAATACCCCATATATCATATAGGGTATCTAATAAATTAAGTAAGTGATGTAATAATTAATTTTAAACAATTACAAAAGTCTTCCTTATAAAAGTCAACTGAATCTAACAACTCACATGTTTTATTCATATTTACACGCAATCTCCTTTCGTTCAGTCTTCACATTTTTACGAATTTTTAAGCAAAGTTTTAAACTTAATTTGAATTCCATGAGCGAAACCACTTTTATAAAATAGTTTCGTATCTTTTTCATAAAATGTTTCGGTAGTTCTGTTAAACTCTTAAAAAAATGAATTAGCTTATTTTTTCTATCCATAAATATCAAACTCCTTTTTCCTATAAATTTTCTGCTTGTTGCAGATTATATATAATTGTATAAAAAATTTTTTAAAAAGGGAACGCTGAAAGAAAATTTTTTCCGTAGGCTGTAACTGCTGACACGACTGGGTTACAAAGGTTTTTGAAAAATAAAAGTTGAAATTGTTTAAATTTTTTGAAAAATAGTTTTGATGTTATTGAACGGATAAGTTAAATATTCTAAAATAACAGGTAATAAATGAGTACATATAAACCAACGAATGACTACATGTTTGGGAGTATTTTTGGAGTAGATAAAGAGTATGGATAATGAATTAGTACAGAAAGCTGAAGAAGAATTGGAGTATTTAAATTCAAGGGAAAAATATTATTCGCGAAAAAACATTTCCTAATATTAGAGAGGAGAATGAGAATGAAATTAAGTATAGATATGAAAAATAAATTTATGAAAAAAATTATAAAAGCAGTGTTTCTTATATTTATAGTATTTTCAATACTGACAATACATACAATCTTACATAAATCGACATTTTTGTATAATACCGTAAAATACCACTTTGTTCTTGACAAAGTGGTATTAAATATAATATAATGTTAGCCAAGGCTAACAAAAAGGAGAATAGTTGTATATGATATCGAAATCTTTGGAAGAATATTTAAAGACGATGTATATTTTGAGGCAGAAAAATGGAAATATACGTGTTACAGATATTGCAGATAAAATGAATTGTTCAAAACCAAGTGTTAATAAAGCCATAAATAATTTAAAGGAAAATGGTCTGATAAATTATGAGTTATATGGTTCAATTGAATTTACAGAAGATGGAGAAAATTTAGCGAAGAAAATATTAGAAACATATGACATTATTTTTCTATTTTTAAAAGATGTATTAAATATAGAACCTGAAATTGCTGAGAGAGAAGCGGAAAAAATTAAGATGTCAATGAGTGATGAAACCATTAATAAACTTGCTAGATACGTTCATCAAGTATTGGGCTTAAATAACTTAGATTGCAATTATGATGTTAATCAAGAAAAGTGTAGAATATGTGCAAGGAGAACTAAAATCAAGTCAGATTAAAATTTCTATAAAATGGAAATAGTAGATAATTGGTATATATTTTTTTACCATGATAGTAATGACAAAGATTAAAAATTTACAAATATTTTGAATAAAATAATAAGTGGTTTATAGGTAGAGCCAATTAGAAAACCTAAATATATTATATAAGGAAATTATTATGAGTGATAAATTATTAGAAATTAAGGATTTAAATGTAAATGCAGAAGAAAAACAAATTTTAAAGGGAATAAATTTAACAATAAATAAAGGAGAAATACATGTAATAATGGGGCCAAATGGTTCTGGTAAATCAACAACTGCAAATGCTATATTGAATAATCCTGTATATACAAAAACACAAGGAAACATAGTATTTGATGGACAAGATATAACAAATTTAAAAACAGATGAAATCGCAAGAAAAGGCGTCTTTATGTCTTTTCAATTGCCAGAAGAAATACCAGGAGTTTCTGTTACTAATTTCTTAAAATATGCAAAAAATAAGGTAACTGGAAAACCAGTTAAAATTTTTCAATTTAAAGATGAATTAAAACAGTATATGGAATCATTAAATATGAAACCTGAAAATATGGAAAGAAGCTTAAATGTTGGTTTTTCAGGTGGAGAAAAAAAGAAAAATGAGATTCTTCAAATGCTAGTATTAAATCCTAAATTAGCTATTCTTGATGAGACAGATTCTGGACTTGATGTTGATGCAATAAAAACTGTTTCTAAAGGAATTGAAATGTTTAAAAATGATGAAAATGCAGTGTTGATTATTACTCATAATACTAAGATTTTGCATAGCTTGAAAGTTGATTATGTACATGTTTTAATTGATGGGAAGATTGTAAAAACTGGAACACAAGAATTGGCAAAAGATATTGAAGACAATGGATATAGTCAATATAAGTAGAAAAAAATTAGAAAAAGAAATTACACAATAGAGTAATAAAAAAATCAACTTTTGAAAGGAAACAAAAATGTCAAAGACAAAGATTGAAGAAGTAAATAGAAATATTTATGATATAAAAAATAAAGATGAATATGATTTTAAAATAAAAAAAGGTTTAACGAAGGAAATCATAGAAGAAATATCTAAACAAAAAAATGATCCAGAATGGATGAAAGAGTTTAGATTAAAAGCATTGGAAACATATGATAAACTTGAATTACCAACATGGGGTCCAGATATTTCTGAATTGAATATGGAGGAAATTGCAACATATGTTAGACCTAAAACTAAATTAAATAGTTCTTGGGATGATGTACCAGATGATATAAAAGATACTTTTGATAAATTAGGAATTCCAGAAGCGGAAAAAAGCTCACTTGCAGGTGTTGGAGCTCAGTATGATTCAGAAGTTGTGTATCATAGTATGAAAGAAGAATTAATTGCACAAGGTGTTGTTTATACAGATATGGAAACAGCTGTAAGGGAATATCCTGATCTAGTAAAATCACATTTTATGAAATGCGTTCCTGTAAATGACCATAAATTTGTTGCTTTACATGGAGCTGTTTGGTCAGGTGGGTCTTTTGTATATGTTCCCAAAGGAGTAAAAGTTGACATTCCACTTCAATCATATTTTAGACTTAATTCACCTGAATCTGGGCAATTTGAGCATACATTGATTATAGTTGATGAAGGCGCAAGTTTGCACTTTATAGAAGGATGTTCAGCACCAAAATATAATAAAGTTAATCTACACGCAGGATGTGTAGAATTATATGTAAAGAAAAATGCATATTTGCGATATTCAACAATAGAAAACTGGTCAAAAAATATGCTTAATCTAAATACTAAAAAAGCCATAGTAGAAGAAGGAGCTCAAGTTGATTGGGTAACAGGTTCATTTGGTTCAAAAATATCAATGTTATACCCAATGAGTATATTAAATGGAAAAGGTGCAAAAACAGAATATACAGGAATTTCATTTGCAGGAAAAGGTCAAAATTTAGACAATGGATTTAAAGTAATTCATAATGCTCCAAATACATCAAGTGTAGTAAATGCAAAATCAATCTCAAAAAATGGGGGAAAATGCACATATAGATCATTAGTACGAATTACAGAAAATGCAAAAAACTCAAAATCATCAGTCTCTTGTGATTCTTTAATGTTAGATGATTACTCTATATCAGATACAATTCCTGTAAATGACATTAGAACAGATGAAGTAGAATTTTCTCATGAAGCTAAAATAGGAAAAATCTCAGACAAAACTATATTCTACCTGATGAGTAGAGGCCTATCAGAAGAAGATGCAAAAGCCATGATTGTAAGAGGCTTTGCATACCCTATATCTAAAGAACTACCAGTAGAATATGCTGTTGAGATGAACAATTTAATTAACCTAGAACTTGAAGGTGCCATTGGCTGATCAATTGGGGACGCCCACCTGCAAAAGCATAAAACCAAAACGAAAGGATTTCAAAATGAAAAATATAAAATTAAATGAAACACCAGTCAGAACTTCTAGAAACTTTAACATAAATAACATAAAACTTGAAAACATAAAAATTCCCAATACATTAAAGGAATTCAAAAATGTTACAGTTTCAGAAATAGGCTCTAAAATAAAAATAGGCTCAAATATAAATAAATTCAATTTAACATATGGCTTAGGAGAATTTTTTGTAAACCAAATAAATGAAAATTCAAATTATAAAGCTAATATTGTTATAGATAGCAAAACAAGTAAAGAAGTCAAGATTGAATTTGATTTTAATTCAGAAAATGATAGCTTGGCTGAAAACCTTGAAATTACTGCAAACGAAGAAACAAATTCAACCATAATTCTAAAATATGAATCAAAAACAAATATCGAAGCATATCACAATGGTATTATTAGAACAGTAGCTAAAAAGAATAGTGTATTAAACATAATAATATTGAATTTATTAAATGAATTGTCAAACAATTTTATTAGTATAGAAAATCATTTACATGAAAATGCAAATGTAAATTATTATATTATTGATTTTGGCGGAAAAAATAGTATTACAAATTACTATTCAAATATACTAGGAGAGAATGCAAATAATAAATTAAATACTATATATATAGGCAGAAAAAATCAATTATTCGATTTAAATTATATAGGTGAACTTAGAGGTGAAAAGTCAAACATAGATATAGAAGTGCAGGGTGCATTAAAAGACGAGGCTAAGAAACATTTTAAAGGAACAATAGATTTCAAAAAAGGTTGTAAAAAAGCAACTGGAAATGAAAATGAAAATTGTATATTATTATCAGAAAAAGCAAAATCTCTTGCTTTACCAATGCTCTTATGTTCTGAGGAAGATGTTGAGGGAAATCATAGTAGCAGTGCAGGAAAAATTGGAGAGAAAGAACTGTTCTATATAATGAGTAGAGGCTTCGAGATGAAGGAAGCTATGAAACTTATGGTGAGAGCAAGATTTAATGGCTTTTTAGAAAAAATAAAAAATGAAAATTTAAAATTAAAGGTGCTGGAAGAAATTGATAAAAGATTAGAATAATAAAACAAAAATAAAATAAAAAATTCCTCTCGCATTGCGAGAGGAAACCGTCTTTACTTCAGCTTTTTATTGCAGTCCCAATTGGAATCAGCAATAATAAACATTACCAGTGGGATTACCATAATGGGTATCACGGGTAAGCATATAAAGCTTAAGATACACATTAACCTAACAAGAGCTCTGCTAATCCCATCTACTGTTAAGTTAATAGTCCGGTTTTTTCTAGTTGGTACCATAAAATCATCAATGATCATGGTTCCAACAAAAACCAAAAGTAAAAACGGATGGATTAAGATCTCCAAAAGGGAGATCACTTCGGTTAGCCGTAATACGGCTATGAAGAATTTTTTGAACATAGGTGTGTTCTCCTTTCTAATGTATATAACATATTATACACCAAATTTCCAAGAAAGTCAAATAACTCTACCAATTGGTATAATAATTGCATTTAATTAACTATTTCAAAATTATTAAACAATAAATCAAATTAATTATAATTTTTAAATGGAGGAAAAATAATGAAACAAGAAGAAATAATAAAAGATTTTCCACTTTTACAAAATCGAAAAATAACATATCTAGATAGTGGAGCAACTACGCAAAAACCAGTTCAAGTACTGAATGCAATAAATGAATACTATAAAAAACAAAACGCAAATCCACATAGAGGTGCATATTCCATAAGTATCGAATCAACAGAAAGTTACGAAAATACTAGAACAAAAATTGCACAATTTATTAATGCAAGAAACAGAGAAGAAATTATATTCACAAAAAATGCAACTGAAGGCTTTAATTTAATTGCATATTCATATGGTTTGGAAAATTTATCAAAAGACGATGAAATAGTGATTTCTATAATGGAACATCATTCAAATTTGGTTCCATGGCAAAAGGTCGCTAAGAATACAGGTGCAAAATTGAATTATATGTATATAAATGATAAATATGAATTATCTGACGAAGAAATTGAAAGTAAAATTACAAATGATACAAAAATAGTGGGAATCACACATGTATCAAATGTTTTAGGAACAATAAATAATGTGGAAAAAATAGTAAAATATGCACATAAAAAAGGTGCAGTAGTTGTAGTAGATGCGTCACAAAGCATACCTCATATGAAGATTGATGTTCAGCAATTAGATGCAGATTTTTTAGTATTTTCAGGCCATAAATTGTTAGCACCTTTGGGAATAGGAGTACTATATGGAAAAAAAGAATTGTTAAACAAAATGACTCCATTTCTAATGGGTGGAGACATGATTGAGTATGTGTATGAACAAGACACAACTTTTGCTCCATTACCAAACAAGTTTGAGGCAGGCACTCAAAATGTAGAAGGTGTAATAGGTCTTGGTGCAGCTATAGATTATATTCAAAATATAGGTTATGAAAATATAAAGAAAATTGAAGAAGATGTTGTTTCATATGCTATAGAAAAATTATCAGAACTAAAATTTTTGACCCTATATATTACGCCAAACAAGGAGAAACATTCGAGTGTAATTTCCTTTAATATAAAAGGAATTCATCCACATGATGTTGCAAGTATTTTAGATAATAATGGAGTATGTGTTCGTTCAGGAAATCACTGTGCACAACCGCTTATGAGATTTTTAGGAATTGATTCTACATGTAGAGCTAGTTTTTATATTTATAATACCAGAGATGATGTTGATAAACTTGTTGAAGCCTTGAAAAAAACCTATAATATGTTTAGCAAATATATTAACTAAAAAAATTATATAAAAAGGTTTATAGGTACAACCATAATTAAAAACCTAAATATATTATATAAGGAGAAGAAAGTGGAAGATTTAAGTGATGTTTATAATGAATTAATAATGGAACATAGTATGAATTCATATAATAAAAAGACTCTAGAACATGCGGATTTTTGCGAATTGGGGCATAATCCTAATTGTGGTGACGAAATTACTCTAGAATTAAAACTTAATGAGAATATAATTGAAGACATGGCTTTCAACGGTCATGGCTGCGCAATTTCCCAAGCATCCACCTCGATCATGATAGATACCTTGAAAGGAAAGACCGTAGAAGAAGCAAAAGAAATAGTCAAGACTTTTATTGAAATGATAAAAAGAGAAACAACAGATGAACAAGAATTAAAAAAATTAGAAGATGCAATTGCTTTTAAAAATATATCAAATATGCCTGCTAGAGTAAAGTGTGCATTACTAGCATGGCATACTCTAGAAAATATTTTTGAAAAATTATAAATGGAAAAAGAAAGGATTGTAAAAATGGAAAACAAAAAAGTCTTATTAGGAATGAGTGGTGGTGTAGACAGCAGTGTGTCTGCATTACTACTTAAACAGCAGGGTTATGAAGTGATTGGTTCGACTCTAGAGTTATTCGCTGGAAGTAGCTGTTGTAATATAAATACATATATTGATGCAAAAAACGTATGTAATTCAATAGGAATTCCACATTTTACATATGATTATAAAACAGAGTTTAGAAAATATGTTATAGATGATTTTATTGACTGTTATGCTAATTGTAGAACACCTAATCCTTGTATTGAATGTAATAAATACATGAAATTCGGATTAATGTATGAGAAAGCTAAAGAACTTGGCTGTAATTATATTGCAACAGGTCATTATGCTAAAACTGAATATAGTGAAAAATACAAACGTTGGGTATTAAAAAAATCAAAGGCAGGAAAAAAGGATCAAAGCTATGTTTTATGGAATATACCTAAAGAGTTAATTGAACATGTGTTATTCCCATTAAGTGATTTTGAGAGTAAAGATGAAATAAGGCAGATTGCTAAAAACAATAATTTAAAAGTTGCAAATAAGCCAGACAGTGAAGATATATGTTTTGTACCAGATGGAAATTATAAGAAATTTTTAGAAAATAATTCAAACATAAAACCAAAAATAGGAAATATAGTGAACTCAAAGGGAGAAATATTAGGAACACACACCGGTTTATATAATTATACTATAGGTCAAAGAAAAGGTCTGGGAATATCAAACTCAGTTCCATTATTTGTTTTAGGATTTAATAAAATCAAAAATGAAGTAATAGTTGGAGAGGAAAACGAATTATATAAAGATGAAATTCTTGTAGGTGATATTAATTTACTATTAGTGGATGAGATAACAACACCAATAGAAGTTGAAGTAAAAACTCGATATTCTTCAAAAGTAGCAAAAGCAAAAATAATTCAAGAAAATGATAAAATAAAAGTTAAATTCGATGAACCACAAAGAGCAATAACACCCGGGCAATCAGCAGTATTCTATATGGATGATATTGTTTTAGGTGGAGGGAAAATTTTGTAAAAACCATTTGACAAAAATCGTAACTTAATAGATAATATGTATATGAAAAAAAGAGAAATTTTACACAAAAGAAATCGTAAATACACAAAGGAGGAAATGTAGTAATGTATGTTTTTAATAAAATTACAGTTACACCACAATTACCAGAAAGAATAAAAGATTTATCAAAAATTGCAAATAATTTATGGTGGTCTTGGAATACAGAGTTTTTAAGATTATTTAAAAAAATTGACATAGACTTATGGGAAAGAGTAGAGAGAAATCCGGTAAAATTTTTGAAACTAATATCTCAGGAAAAATTAAACGATATATTACAAAATAATAACTTTTTAAAACAGTATGATGAAATATTAGAGAACTTTAATAATTACATGAATAGTAAAAATACATGGTTTTCAAAAAAATATCCAAATAACAAAAAGGACTTAATAGCGTATTTTTCTGCAGAATACGGATTAGATGAAATAGTTCAGATTTATTCAGGTGGACTAGGAATTTTATCTGGAGATCACTTAAAATCTGCAAGTGACTTGGGAATTCCTCTAGTCGCAGTGGGACTACTATATAAAAATGGTTATTTTCACCAAAAAATAAATGCTTATGGTGAACAGGAAACCGAATATAGAAATTTAGATATATCATCTTTACCAATGAAAGAAGTAAAAGATGATAAAAAACAAGATCTTTTAATTGAAGTTAAATTACCAAAAGGAAACTTGTATTTAAAGGTTTGGAAAATTAATGTTGGAAGAGTTACACTATATTTACTAGATTCAGATAATGAAAATAATACAGAAGAATATAGAACAATAACATCAACCCTATATGGAGGAAATCAAGAAACTAGAATTCAACAAGAAATTGTACTTGGTATGGCAGGTACTAAATTACTAAAAGTTCTTGGCTTAAATCCAACTGTATATCATATGAATGAAGGGCATTCATCATTCTTAATTTTGGAATTAATAAATGAAATTATGCAAGAAAAACAGGTATCATTTAATATTGCAAAAGATATTGTATCATCAAAAACTGTATTTACTACCCATACTCCTGTTCCAGCAGGTAATGACATTTTCCCAACAAGTTTAATTGAAACATATTTTAGTGGTTTATGGGATAAGTTTGGAATATCAAAAGAAGAATTCTTAAGACTTGGAATGGCTCCAAATGCAAAAATACAGACTAGTGGATTTAACATGGGAATTTTAGCTTTAAAAGTTTCTGGAAAGAAAAATGGTGTTAGTAAACTACATGGTGCTGTGTCAAGAGAGCTATTTGCAGATGTTTGGCCAAATATAATAGCGCATGAATCGCCAATAACCTATGTGACAAACGGAATTCATACATGTAGTTGGCTTGCTCCAAATTTAAAAAAATTATATAACAAATATTTAATTCCGTTTTGGCAAGATATGATTTACGATGATAACGTATGGAAAGGGATAAAAAATATACCAGATAAAGAATTGTGGGATGCACATGTTGATAGAAAAAGAAAATTGTTAGCATTTATAAAAGATAATACAGCTGAAAGATTAAAAAGAAATGGATATACATATGATGAAATATCAAAAGTAGTTTCCGGACTAAATCCAAATGCATTAACAATAGGATTCGCAAGGCGTTTTGCTACATATAAAAGGGCAACTTTAATTTTTAGGGATTTAGAAAGAATAACTCAAATTCTAAACGATTCAGAAAGACCAGTTCAATTGATATTTGCAGGAAAAGCTCATCCCGCAGATAAAGAAGGACAAGATTTAATTAAATTCATAAATGAGATATCAATGAAGCCACAGTTTAAAGGAAAAATTTTCTTTTTAGAAGATTACGATATAGGGATGTCTAGATACCTAGTCAGTGGTGTTGATGTATGGCTAAATAATCCAAGAAGACCAATGGAAGCATCTGGTACAAGTGGTCAAAAAGCATCTGTAAATGGTGTAATAAATTTCAGTATTTTAGATGGTTGGTGGGCTGAAGGTTATAATACTAATAATGGATGGAAGATAGGTGTAAACTCAAATTATGATAATTATGAAATACAAGATAATGACGATAGTGAAAGTATTTACAACACCTTGGAGAAAAAGGTAATTCCAAGTTATTATAATAAAAGTGATAAGGGTTATTCAGATTCTTGGTTAAATATGATGAAGGAATCAATTATTTCAACAGGAGGGAAATTTAGTACTTCAAGAATGCTAACAGATTATGTTGATAAATTATATATGCCATTATGTAATTTGACTAATAAATATTATACTAATATAGAAGATGTTACTGAATTCAATGAATGGAAAAAAATGGTATTAGAAAGATTCGATAAAATTGTCATAACACAAGAAAATAATGTTGATAATGAGACTATTGATGCTGGTAAGATTATAAAAGTAAAGTGTAAGGTAAAGTTACCTGAGATAGATCCGGAAAATATTCAGGTTGAGGTTTATTATGGTCAGATTGAGGATAATGGTATTGTGAGCAATGTGACAATAATACCAATGCTTTTAAAGGAGTCTAATGAGGATGAGAATTTGTATACGTATGAGGCACAAGTTGAGCTTACAACTGGTGGGGATTATGGGTATACATTTAGAGTTATGCCTAAACATGAGATGATTTTGGATGCAGAGAATTTGAATTTGGTTAAGTGGATTGAAAAATAGGTGCTTGCAAGAGTTCAGCAAATACAAGAATTATGTAAGAGTAGAATATATTAACATTCCGTACGCTTACTGGCTTGGACTTATCAAAAGGCAAAAGGAACTTATAATATTGAAAAAGTTTATTTATAGTGTGTTCCTTTTGCTTCTTTTGATAAGCCTCGCCAAACTGCGCGCTTTGTACTCCATTGTTAATATATTCTACTCTTACATAATTCTTATATTCGCTGAACTCTTGCAAGGGCACCCAAAATGTAGTATAGTGGTGTGATTATTGAATTCTACGGTTTGTTGCAAAAGTATTAAACAGTGAAATTTCATCAAAAATTCATAAAAAATCTCTTGAAGCTTGATGAGGAATGTGATAAAATAAAAACATTGTTGTAAATAGTAAAAAGACTTAAGGAGGAGAGAATAAAGAAATGCTTAAGATACTAAAAAACAATTTAAAACAATCATGGCTAGTTATTATTTTCATTATAGTTTTATTGTGTATACAGGCAATGGCTGATTTGAATTTGCCTGATTTCACTTCAAAAATAGTTAATGTAGGGATTCAACAAAAAGGTGTAGAAAACTCAGCCCCTGAGGCTATAACAAAGAAAACCATAGATAAGGTTTTATTGTTAACAAAAGAGGATGAGTTAATTATGGAGAATTATCAAATTTTTTCTAAAGAAAATTATTCTGAAAAAGATTACAATAAAATCTTAAAGGAATTTCCAAATATTGAAAATGAAGAAACATATATAATTAAAGACATTGATGAGCAAACTCAGGAAAAGTTGAATCTTGAAATGGGAAGGGCACTAATGTTTGTTTCTATGTTAGATGATGAGAAAACAGCAGATCAATTAAAGCAACAATTGGTTACTTTTATGGGTGTAGATATTTCGCAAGATGTTTATACAATAATTAGTTCGATTCCAGAAGAACAGGTAAATTTAATAATAGATAAAGTAAATCAAACTTATTCAGAAATGCCAGATAGTATAGTAGAGCAAACTGCTATATTAGAAGTTCAAAAAGAATATGAAAATTTAGGAAAGGACTTAGATAAAGCACAAAATAGCTATATTTTTGTTGCTGGTATTCAAATGCTTGGGGTTGCATGTATCAGTATGATTTCAGCTATATTAATAACTTTGTTATCAGCTAGAACTGCAGCGATTCTTGGAAAAATACTAAGAGAGAAGGTATTTAAAAAGGTATTATCATTTTCGAGTAATGAATATAGAAAGTTTGGTAGTTCTTCCTTAATCACGAGAAATACAAACGATATACAACAAGTGCAAAATTTAATTCCTATGTTATTTAGAGTAGTAATTTATGCACCAATTGTTGGAATAGGAGCTTTCTTGAAAGTATTAACAAAAAGTCAAAACTCTATGGCTTGGATAATAGGTGTTGCAATTCTAGCAATAATATTTGTTATTGGAAGTTTATTCATTTTATCAATGCCTAAATTTAAAAAATTACAAGCTCTAATAGATAAGTTGAATATGGTATCAAGAGAAATTTTAACAGGTATACCAGTAATTAGAGCTTTTAACAAGGAAAAGTATGAAGAGAAAAAATTTGATGATACAAATAAGGAACTAACTAAAACTAATATTTTTGTTAATAGAACAATGAGTTTTATGATGCCTGCATTAATGTTTATAATGAATAGTGTAAGTTTATTAATAATTTGGGCAGGAGCAGACAATGTTGATAAAGGTATAATGCAGGTTGGTAATGTTATGACTTTTATGCAATATACAATGCAAATTGTTATTTCATTCTTGTTTATATCTATGTTATCAATTATGTTACCACGTGCATCTGTTTCAGCTAAACGTATTACAGAAGTGTTGGAAACTGATGCTTTAATAAAAGATAGTAAAGATTTAAAAAGTTTTAATCCTAATAAGAAAGGTTTAGTAGAATTTAGAAATGTTTCTTTTAGATATCCCGATGCGGATTCAGAAGTCTTAACAGACATTGATTTTACTGCAAAACCTGGAGAAGTTACAGCAATTATAGGTAGTACAGGTAGTGGAAAATCAACAATAGTTAATTTATTACCAAGGTTTTATGATGTTACAGGTGGAGAAATTTTGGTTGATGGTGTTAATATAAAAGATGTATCACAAAAAAGCTTAAGGGATGTTATTGGTTTTGTACCACAAAAAGGTGTATTGTTTTCTGGAACAATTGAATCTAACATAAAATATAGTGATGAAAATATGTCAGATGAGAATATGATAAAAGCGGCTAGAATAGCACAAGCAGAAGAATTTATAAATAGTAAAACAGATGGATATCATTCTGAAATATCACAAGGTGGAAATAATGTTTCAGGAGGTCAAAAACAGCGTTTATCAATAGCTAGAGCAATTGCAAAAAATCCAGAAATATTTGTATTTGATGATAGCTTTTCTGCGTTAGATTTTAAAACTGACCTAAAACTAAGAACAGCATTAGAGGAAGTAACACATGATAAGACAGTTATAATAGTGGCACAAAGAATTAGTACTATAATGAATGCAAATCAAATTATAGTTTTAGATGAAGGAAAAATAGTTGGAAAAGGAACACATGAGGAGTTATTAAGAAATAATGATGTATATAAGCAAATAGCTTTATCACAACTTTCAAAGGAGGAACTAGATTCGTAAAATTAATTTTTAAAAAAGCTTTTATATAAAACACTACTAAGTTCAGGGGAGGAATAAAAAATGGCAGAAAATAGAACTAGAGTTCATATGAGGGGTGTTGGAGGTGGTCCTCGCAGAATGGGGGCAGTTGAAAAGGCAAATGATTTTAAAGGTACTTTAAAAATTTTAATTAAAAATTATTTATCAAGATATAAAGTGGGATTAATCATTGTAATAGTTTTTGCAATAGCTAGTACTGTATTTTCAATAGTTGGACCTAGAATATTAGGAAATGCAACAACCGAAATTTATACTGGAATAGTAAGTAAAATTTCAGGAGGAGAAGGAATTAATTTCGGAAAAATAGCACATATATTACTGATTCTTGTGACTTTGTATGTAATCAGTGCAATTTTCTCACTAATTCAAGGTATTACAATGACTCAAATCTCACAAAAATTAACGTATAAGTTACGTAATGATTTAGCACAAAAAATAAATAAATTGCCATTAAATTATTTTGACAAAAAAACAAATGGAGAAGTTTTATCTGTAATAACAAATGATATAGATACGTTGGGAATGAATTTAAATCAAAGTATTACTCAGATTATAACTTCAATATTCACTATAATAGGTATATTGATAATGATGTTTTCTATGAATGTTCTAATGACAATTGTATCACTTCTAATATTACCTATATCAGCATTTGCAGTAAAAACTATAGTAAAAAAATCACAAAAATATTTTGCTAGGCAACAAGAATATTTAGGTCACGTCAATGGAAATATTGAGGAAACATTTGGAGGATATAGCATAATAAAGGTTTTTAATGGAGAAGAAAATGCGGTAAGAGATTTTCAAAAGTCAAATAACGAACTATACACATCAGCATGGAAGTCGCAATTTTTATCAGGACTTATGCATCCAATAATGAATTTTATAGGAAATATAGGATATGTTGCAATTGCTTTATTGGGAGGATATTTAAGTATACAAGGAAAAATTACAGTAGGTAATATTCAATCATTTATTCAATATAATAAGCAATTCACACAACCGATAAGTCAGGTTGCACAAGTTTCTAGTATGATACAATCAATGATTGCTGCTGCAGAAAGAATTTTTGAATTTTTAAATGAACCTGAAGAAGTAAGAAATGTTACAGATACTACAGATATAAATGATTTAAAAGGAAATGTCAAATTTGAACATGTACATTTTGGCTATAATCCAGATAAAATAATAATAAATGATTTTAGTGCAGATATAAAAGAAGGACAAAAAATAGCAATTGTTGGACCAACAGGGGCTGGAAAAACCACTATAGTTAAATTACTAATGCGCTTTTATGATTTGAATTCTGGAAGAATATTAATAGATGATCATGATATAAGTGGTTTTGACAGAGGAGAAATAAGAAAAATGTTTGGAATGGTTCTTCAAGACACATGGTTGTTTAATGGAACTATAAAAGATAATATTAGATATAGCAAACAAGATGCCTCAGATTCAGAAGTTATAAAAGCTGCAAAGGCTGCACATGTGCATCATTTTATTAAAACATTACCAAACGCATATAATATGGAAGTAAATGAGGAAACAAGCAATATTTCCCAAGGACAAAAACAACTATTAACAATAGCTCGTGTAATTTTAGCAGATCCTAAGATTCTGATTTTAGATGAAGCAACTAGCTCAATTGATACAAGAACTGAATTTCAAATTCAAGAAGCAATGGATGAGCTTATGAAAGGAAGAACAAGTTTCATAATAGCTCATAGATTATCAACTATAAGAAATGCGGATTTAATCTTAGTTATGAATAATGGAGATATTATTGAACAGGGAACTCATGAAGAACTTCTAAATCAAAATGGATTTTATGCAGAGCTGTATAATTCACAGTTTGAAGAGGTTGAAGAATAAAAATGAGACATTGTGATAATTAAATCACAATGTCTCATTTTTCGTTGTTGTTGGTAACATTTCATATTTTATGTTAAAACAATTAAATTTATCAAGCTCATTTGTTTCTAAGCAATATAAATAATTATCAAGTTCACTTAAATCCTTACATGCAGCTATTATTGCGGGGTTTAGTGAATTATTGAATGTAACCTCAAATGCTAAATCTAAAGAATCAAGTAATGATGCTTTTTCCTTTTTTCTCATTAAAGAAAAACCTTCTTTAAATCTTGAAGTTGAAGAATTTTTAAAATTATTTAATGGAAATACATATTTATCATTTACAAGTTCTTGTATATTGTTATAATTATTGTTATTTTGTAAAGTATTCTTTAAATCAGATATTTTATAAGGTAATACAACTTTGTTTTGTACTTCAGATATAAGAAGTGTTGTATTGTCTTCGTTTTCATTAAAAGAGTAATCATCCTTAGTAATAAATTCGTTTGTGGAATTTATTGACTGATTGTTTTGATGAGTAGGATTAGCTGATATCTTATTTTCTTGAGAATCTAAATGTTCTTGTGGAATTTGAGAAACCAAAACAGAAGTCTTAATATAATCTAATATTAAGTTAGCATCATTTACATAATTATCATATAAATTAGTTCTACAATTTTTATAAAGTTCATTAAATTGATCTAATTTTGATTGAGAAACTTCATCTTGTGAATTATTAGATTGTTCTTGAATTGTTTTTAATAGTGAAGTTGATTTCATTATCAAATCTTTCTGATTTCTTAATAAGTCTATGCTTTTTTTTGATTTAGATAATAATAGCATAAAATAGTCTATTTCCTCTTTTTTTGTATTTTTTTGAATTTCGTCATTTATGTTTTGTATGCATGTTGAAAATATTTGTATTTTTGTATTATATAAATTTTGTAGATTATTTAATTCTTTTAGGTTCTCTTGTATCTGTGTGTCCAATTCTTCTTTTGATTTTACATTTGTTATCATAGAAAAATAGCTCCTCTCTTTTGTTATGTGAGTATATTATATAGTTTAATTTTGTTATTTTCAATATGTATTGGAAAATATTTTTGGTTTTTTGATAATTGACAATTAAACACTTGTTTAGTAAAATTAAATAAAGTATAGATATAAAAGATTTAATGTATAGTATGAAAAACGTGAAAGGAGCGTATTTAATGGATTTAAATAATGATGTTAAATATGTAAAAGGAGTAGGACCAAACCGTGTGGTTTTGTTGAATAAATTAGGAATATATACTCTAGGAGACTTGATAACTTATTATCCTAGAGATTATGAGGATAGAAGTAAACCTAAATTAATTAATGAATTGGTGGATGGAGAAGAGGCGTTAGTTAGAGGTTTTGTTACATCTAAGATGTTAGAGTTAAAGGTTAGAAAAAATTTGGCTATTTATAAATTAATAATTAGAGATGAGACCGGGCCATGTACTATTACGTGGTATAATCAACCATATTTAAAGAAAATGTTTACTGTAGGAAATGAGTATAGTTTCTATGGAAAAGTATCCAGAAAAGGCAACAGAGTTGAAATGAATTCACCTGTTTATGATGGTGGAGATAGTCAGAAAAATACTGGAAAAATAGTCCCTATTTATCCTCTCACATTTAAATTATCCCAAAATACCTTAAGACAGATTATAGAAAATGGGTTAAAGGAAGTTGACAATCAATTAGAAGAAACAATACCAGAGTATTTAAGAAAAAATTATAATTTGCTTAATATTAATAATGCAATTAGAAATATACATTTTCCACAGGAATTTTCAGATTATAAGAATGCAAGAACTAGATTCGTTTTTGAGGAATTGTTGGGAATGCAGTTAGCTCTTTTGAAATTAAAAAATCAATATACTAGTGAAAAAGTTGGAATAAAGTTTGATGAAAATGCGAAAATGTCTGATGTTATAAATGATTTGCCTTTTAGATTGACTAAGGCACAGTTAAGAGTATTAGAGGAAATAGATAATAATATGGAAAGCCCTAAGACTATGAATAGATTGCTTCAAGGTGATGTCGGATCAGGTAAAACCATAGTGTCTATTATAGCAGCTTATAAAGCAGTTAAAAGTGGATATCAAGTTGCAATAATGGCACCTACAGCTATCTTGGCTAGTCAACACTTAGAAAGTTTTACAGAAGTTCTTAATAAATATGGTATAAAATGTAAGTTATTGACAAGTAGTGTTACTAAAAAAAATAAGGATGAAATTTTAGAAGAATTACAGTCAGGAGAGATTGATATATTGATTGGAACTCATGCTATTTTAGAGGATAATGTAGTCTTCAAAAATTTAGGTCTAGTCGTAACTGATGAACAACATAGATTTGGTGTAAGACAAAGAAGTAAAATTGCTGCTAAGGGTAAAAATCCAGATGTATTAGTAATGACAGCAACACCAATTCCAAGAACTCTGGCATTAATTTTATATGGAGATTTAGATATATCAATTATAGATGAATTGCCACCAAATAGAAAAAAAATAGAGACATATGCTGTTAGAAGTTCTATGACTGAACGAGTAAATAATTTTGTAAGGAAATTAATTTTAGAGGGAAGACAGGCATATATAGTATGTCCTTTAGTAGAAGAAAATGAAGATATAGATGCAAATTCTGTTATAGAGTTAGCAGAGGATTATAAAAATAATGTATTTAAAGACTTTAGAGTTGAGTATATACATGGTAAAATGAGACCTAAAGAAAAAGACGAAATAATGCAGAAATTCAAGGACGGAGAAATTGATATTTTGATTTCAACTACTGTTATAGAAGTAGGTGTAAATGTTCCTAATTCAAGTATTATGGTAGTGGAGAATGCAGAAAGATTTGGGCTTGCACAATTACATCAATTGCGAGGAAGAGTTGGAAGAGGAGATTATCAATCATACTGTATTTTGAAATATAATGGAGGATCACAGGTAGTAAGAGAAAGAATGAAAATAATGCAAGATACAAACAATGGATTTATAATTGCTGAAAAGGATTTAGAATTACGTGGCAGTGGGGAATTTTTCGGAACAAGACAACATGGTATTCCTGAATTTAAAATTGCTAATTTATTTGAAGATATGCCTATTCTACAAACAGTTCAGGCTTTGGCTATAAGAATTATAGATGAGGATCCAGAATTAGAGCAAGAAAAAAATAAGGAATTAAGAAAAATTGTTGATAAAAAATTTGGAGATAGAATAGAAATATAAGATGAAAGAGATTACAATTTTAGGGCACATGAATTGTAATCAAAAGAAAAGTAGAATATTGCACATTTGACAAATTAAAAAAAAGTAGTATAATATAATAGTATTATAATTGTGAAGGAGGATGATTATGCTAGCAAAAATTTGGAAAAAGTTATTAATGCTTATATTAATCATAGCATGTATGTTCAATGTTATAATAAAACTAGTAAATAATTTATCATTGGATGATAAATTAACATCATCTGCACGATATATTCAAGAAGAACAGAATAAGAGAGAGGTGAATATAAAATGAGAGCGGAATTACATCCTAATTATGTAGAAGCAACAATTACATGTGCTTGTGGAAATGTTATAAAAACAAATTCAACAAAATCTGATATGAAAGTCGATGTTTGCTCAAAATGTCATCCATTTTGGACTGGTAATTTAAAAAGAGAAACAACAGGTGGTAGAGCAGACAGATTTAAGAAGAAATTCGGAATTGCATAATTCGAAAAAAGATAGTCCAAAGGGCTATTTTTTTTGTATGATACTTGAAAAAAATCTCGAATTATAGTAGAATTAAGGAAATTTTATTGAAAAAGTAAGGAGAATTTATTGTGAGTTTAGATATAGTAGCAGAGTTGGAATATATAGAAAAAGTAAAAAAAATAAATGAAGGAAAGAATTTAAAATATTTAATTTTAACAATGGGATGCCAACTAAACGAAAACGATTCAGAGAAAATTTCTGGAATGATTGAGAATATGGGATATACCAAAACAGAAAATATAGAAGAATCAGATTTAGTGGTGTTTAATACGTGTTGTGTAAGAGAAAATGCTGAAGATAGATTATTTGGAAAATTAGGAGAGGTTAAAAAAATTAAAGAAAAAAGAGGTACAATTATAGCAATTGGTGGCTGTATGATGCAAGAAAAACATATTGTGGAAAAATTAAAACAAAGTTATTCATTTTTTGACATAGTTTTTGGAACTCATACCTTGCATAAATTTCCAAAAGATTTATATACTAAACTTTTCGAAAATAAAAGAATTGAAGATGTATTAGATATAGATGGAGAGATTATAGAAGGATTACCAATTACAAGGAATGATAATATAAAAGCATCGGTTACAATAATGAATGGATGTAACAATTTTTGTACATATTGCATAGTACCCTATGTGCGTGGTAGAGAAAGAAGTAGAAATCCGGAAGATGTTTTAAATGAAGTTAGAGAGTTAGCTAAAAAAGGCTATAAAGAAATTACTTTATTAGGCCAAAATGTTAATTCATACTTGAAAAGTGGCAAAGTTGATTTTGATTGTAAGGTAAAAAGTTTTGCAGATTTATTAAGAGAAGTAAACAAGATAGAAGGGATAGAAAGAATACGTTTTATTTCACCACATCCAAAGGATTTTACAGATGATGTTATAGAATCCATTCGTGACTGTGATAAAGTATGTAAAATTATACATTTACCGTTACAATCAGGAAGTACACAAGTATTGAAATTGATGAATAGAAGATATACTAAAGAGCAATATTTGAATTTAGTCGAAAAAATGAAAAAAATGATACCAGAGGTTGTATTTTCAACAGATATAATAGTAGGTTTTCCTGGAGAAACAGATGAGGATTTTGAAGATACATTAGATGTAGTAAGAAAAGTCCACTTTGAACAAGTCTTTATGTTTATTTACTCTAGAAGAGTAGGAACTCCAGGAGATAGAATGGAAAACCAAGTTCCAGAAGAAATTAAACATGCAAGATTTGATAAATTAAAAGAATTGGTAGAAAGTCAAATTTCAGAGAATAATCAAAAATATGTAGGAACAGTACAGAAGGTATTAGTTGAAGGTACTAGCAAAACCAATGAAGAACTATTAACTGGAAGAACTGATAGTAATAAGGTAGTTAATTTTGTTGGAGGTAAAGATTTAATTGGCAATGTAGTAAAATTAAAAATTGTTTCTGAACATATGTGGTATTTAAAAGGAGAAATAGTAGAGTAGTGGCTTTAATATATAAATATATTATTTTAAATATAAATTAGGAGGTAATACAGATGGCAGAATTTTCACCAATGATGCAACATTATTTGAAAACAAAGGAAGAATATAGTGATTGCATATTGTTTTACAGATTAGGAGATTTTTATGAAATGTTTTTTGATGATGCAATAACTGTATCTAGAGAATTAGAAATTACTTTAACAGGCAAGGAATGTGGACAACCAGAAAGAGCACCAATGGCAGGAGTTCCTTTTCATTCAGCAGATGGATACATAGCAAGACTTATTTCTAAAGGATATAAAGTAGCTATATGTGAACAAATGGAAGATCCTAAGGAAGCAAAGGGAATGGTGAAAAGAGAAGTAGTTAGGGTTGTTACTCCAGGCACTGTAATTGAATCCAACTTACTCGAGGAAAAGAAAAATAATTATATAATGAGTATATATAAAACAGGAATCTACTATGGTTTAGGTATTTGTGATGTATCAACCGGAGATTTTTATGCTACTCAAATATGCGAGAATAACAATTTTTCTAAGTTATTAGATGAAATATCAAGATATACACCATCAGAGATAATAGTCAACAAATTGATGTTTGAAACTAAATCAGAAATATCAAAAATTAAAGACAGGTTTAAGGTCTATGTATCATTGGAAAACGAAAATAATTTTTCAGATGAAACAGAAATGTTATTGAACATGTATAATGTCATAGATGATAATCAATTAGGAAAAGAAAATAATTCAGAAGTTGAAGAAGAAACTTCAAATATTGTAAAGATGAACAAAAGAATTACTACTATTCAACAAATGCAAGAAATTGATAGTAAAAAACTGATGATTCCAGCAATAAATGCATTATTAACATATTTAACTGAAACACAAAAAACAAATTTAGATCATATTAATACAATAAAAATATATAATATAACACAATATATGGCTCTTGATTTAAATGCCAGAAGAAACCTAGAATTAACAGAAAAAATGCGTGATAAATCAAAAAAAGGTACACTTTTATGGGTATTAGATAAAACTTCAACATCAATGGGGGGGAGACTTTTAAGAAGGTGGATTAATGATCCTCTAATTGATGTAAAAGAAATAAACAAGAGATTAGATTCAGTTAAAGAATTAAAAAATAGCATTATTCTAAAAGGAGACATAATAGAAAGTCTAAAAAAAGTTTACGATATTGAAAGATTAGCAGGAAAAATTTCGTATGGTAGTGCTAATGGTAGAGATTTAATATCACTTAAAAACTCTATAAAACAATTACCTGAAATAAAAGAAATCTTATCTAAAACAGAATCAGGTTTATTGAAGGAATTATATGAAGAATTAGATATTTTGGATGATGTGTATGAACTAATAGAAAAGTCAATTGTAGAAGAACCTCCAATAAGTGTAAAAGAAGGAGGCATAATTAAATTAGGATATGATTCTGAAATAGATACACTAAAAAGGGCAACAACTGAAGGAAAAACATGGATAGTACAGATTGAAGCCAAGGAAAGAGAGGCTACAGGTATTAAAGGCTTGAAAGTAGGGTTTAATAAGGTTTTCGGTTATTTTATAGAAGTTACAAAATCAAATTTAGATATGGTACCTGATAGATATATCAGAAAACAGACTTTAACAAATGCTGAGAGATATGTAACAGAAGAATTGAAGAACTTAGAAAACCAAATTTTAGGTGCAGAGGAAAAGGTTATTAATCTTGAATATAAAGCATTTACAGACATTAGAGATAAAATAGAAGAACAAATCCAAAGAATTCAAAAAACTTCAAATATTATTGCAACCTTAGATGTTTTAACATCATTTGCAACAGTTGCAGAAGATATGAATTATGTAAGACCTGAAGTAAATAATGAAGGCATAATTGATATAAAAGATGGGCGACATCCTGTTATAGAGAAAATGTCACAGGCAGGTGAATTTGTTCCAAATGATACATATTTAAATAAATCAGATTGCAGACTTGCAATTATAACAGGACCTAATATGGCTGGAAAATCAACATATATGAGGCAAGTTGCACTTATTACGTTGATGGCACAAATAGGAAGTTATGTGCCTGCAAGCTATGCTAAAATAGGTGTTGTAGATAAAATTTTCACAAGAGTTGGTGCATCAGATGATTTAAGTATGGGACAAAGTACATTTATGGTAGAGATGATGGAGGTTGCAACGATATTAAAAGAAGCTACATCAAATAGTTTAGTTATTTTAGATGAAATAGGAAGAGGAACATCAACATATGATGGACTATCTATTGCATGGGCTGTTGCTGAGCATATTGCTGATAAAAATCTATGTGGAGCTAAGACTTTGTTTGCTACACATTATCATGAATTAACTGAATTAGAGGAAAAGATTGAAGGTGTAAAAAATTATTCAATTGCAGTTAAAGAAAAAGGTGAAGATATCATATTCTTAAGAAAGATTGTAAAAGGTGGGACAGATGAAAGTTATGGTGTTCATGTTGCACGTTTGGCAGGAGTTCCACAGAATGTTACTAAAAAAGCAAATGAGATTTTAAAATCTTTAGAGAGAAGAAATATTTTAAATAATAAAGTAATAGAAAAGGAAAATAAAAAAGTTGTGGCTGGACAAGTAGATATGTTTAATTTTAAACTTGCAGAAGTTGCAAGTGAATTTGATAAAATTGACATAAATCAATTGACTCCTATTGATGCACTTAATACCATTGTTAAGTTAAAAGAGAAACTAAGCTAGAAATCAGGTTAGAGGTAAAAATAAAAGGTTAATTTCAATAATTAACCTTTTATTTTATGTTTATTAATCTTAATCTTTTAAATAATCCTTAGCATCGCTTGGTGAAACATCAAGATATGACCATTTTCCATCAATTTTGTAAACATATATTGTATCAGTATCTGTATCTTCGTCTTCTGTACCCTTTATAGTTAATTTAGCTCTTACTTTGTATCCCTTAGAAACTTTTACTTCTGTGTCATATTTTGATTTGATATATTTTTGAACTTTTTGTAAATCATCTTTTTTAATTTTTTCTTTGTTTGTTATTTTATATGACATTTTAATTTTGCTACCATATTCTTCTTCATAATTTTCCAATGCTTTTTCTAATGATTCATCTGTGTATATATCTTCTACCTGATCAGCATAGAACTCTGGGAATGCACTTAGATACATTTCTGAATTAGCTTTTTCCATTCCTTTAACATAATTTTTAATTGGTTTTTTCCAACCACTTCCAAATATTGAAGAAATTATAGCTATAACAACCACAATGGCAGCGATTATTCCTGCTAATATTGCAATATTTTTAGGGCTAACTGGTTTTGCAGATGGTGTAGGGTTGCTGTTTATTGGATCATTTGCAGTTTCAGTAGTTGTTTGTTCTACTGTTGCATTTGTATCTTCAGCTCCTGCACCGCAATTTGGGCATACTGTTTGATTATCATCAATTTCTGTTCCACAATTTTGACAAAATTTACTCATAAAAAATCCTCCTTTATTTTATATTTACAATTATATAATAATATAAGTGTGGTTGATTGTCAAGAAGTATTTTGTCGAAAAAAAATTATAAAAAATATAGTACAAATTAGTAATGTGTGTTAAAATTAGGATATGGATGAAGGAGTTTAAATAAGTAAAAAGGAAGTTGGATTAATTATGAGCAATGTTGTAGAAAAACTTATAGAAGAAATATTTCCGGATTTTCAAAAGGGTGGAAATTTAAGAAAAGCAATAATTAAGAAGGCAAATTTATATAAGAAAACAAACAGATTTGAAATTTTAGTAAAGTCAGATATGTTAATTGATATAAAGGATGTGCATAATTTTGAATTGTATTTAATTGAACGATTTAAGTTTCAAATTGTACTTGTAAAAATAGAGTATACATGTGAATTGGAATTTGACTTGGTATCTAAATGGCAGGATATTATAGGTTATATGGCATATAAATATCCTTCTGTAAAAGCGATTCTTAGAAATTCTACTATTGTGCTTGAAGATAATATATTAAAAGTAAAATTGCAATTGAAAGGTTCAGAAATATTGTATGCTAGAGGAATGGATAATACTTTTTCTGAAATTATTTATAATATTTATGGTAAAAGGTATAGGATAGAATATTTTGATAATGAATCTAAAGAAAGAGTAGAAGAATATAGAGAGAATGCTAGAAGACTTGAAACAGAGGCAATTAAGAGGGCAAATGCAGAAGCAATAAAACAACGAAAAGAGGCAATGGAGGAAGAAAGAAAACAAGTTGAGGCAAGGGAACAAGAATTGTTAGCTAGAAGAAATTCAAACAAAAATAATGATGTACAAAATATGAATAGTAGTGAAAATAGAGCTTCAGAGGGTTCTAGTAATGATGTAGTAAAAGCAGGATTGCAAAATGATGGAACAAATAATATGAATGCTTCAAAAAGTCAACAATTTGGTAATGTAGCTGGTGAATCAAATAAAGATAATGCAGAAGATGATCAAGTATCACCATTAATTTATGGAAGAAATGCAAATATAAAAGATCCTCTATTAAAAATAGTTGATTTATCAGTAGATACAGGAAAGGCATGTATTGATGGTGAAATTGTGCATATGGGTGATACAAGAGAATTAAAAACAGGTAAGGTTTTAATTCCCTTTGATGTATATGATGGTAGTAGTACTATTACATGTAAAATTTTTGCAGAAGCTGATAAAAGTAAGAGTGTAATTAAAAGATTAAAAAACGCGAAAGGTGTAAAAGTATCTGCAAATGTTCAATTTGACCCATTTGCAAAAGAATTGGGTGCAATAGCCAATGTGGTGGTTGAAACTGCGGGTATGAAAAAGGTTGTAAGAAATGATGAAAGCCCAGTAAAAAGGGTAGAGTTACATATGCATACTCAGATGAGTCAGATGGATGCAATGACATCTGCAAAAGATTTAATAAAAAGAGCTATGAAATGGGGGATGAAGTCTATTGCCATAACAGATCATGGTGTTGTACAAGCCTTTCCAGAAGCACACAAATTATTAGGGTATAACAATCCTGATATGAAAGTTATATATGGAGTTGAGGCATATCTAGTACCTGATAAAACTCCAATAGTTACATGTTCAAGAGGTCAAGAAATAGATACAACATATTGTGTTCTAGATTTGGAAACAACAGGTCTTGCTTTTAGAACAGATAAAATAACTGAAGTTGGAATAATGAAAGTTAAAAATGGTGAAGTAATAGATGAATTTGAATGTTTTGTAAATCCTGAAAAGCCAATTCCACCAGAAGTTGTGGAGGTTACTCATATAACAGATGATATGGTAAAAGATGCTGAAACAATTGAAAAGGTATTTCCAAAAATATTAGATTTTATAGGTGATTCTGTTTTGGTAGCTCATAATGCAGATTTCGATATTCCTTTTTTGAAATATCATGGTAAATTGTTGGGATATGAGTTAAATAATACATATTTAGACACCTTAAGACTATCAAAGGTTCTATTTCCAGATTTCAAAAAATATAAGTTAGGACTAATTGCTGAAAAACTTGGAATTAAAGTAGAAGTGGCACATAGAGCGCTTGATGATGTTGATACAACAGTGAAGGTATTTAACATAATGATGGATATGCTTAAAGAAAAAGGAGCCAAAACAATTGATGATATAGATATAGTCACAGATGAGGATAATTCAAAAGAAATGTATAAAAAACTTCCAACATATCACGCAATAATATTGGCAAAAGATTATGTAGGATTGAAAAATCTATATAAACTGGTATCAATTTCACATTTACATTATTTTTATAGAAAGCCTCGTATATTAAAATCTATTTATAAAAAATATTCAGAAGGATTAATCCTTGGTAGTGCATGTGAAGCAGGAGAACTATATAGAGCGATAATAGGTGGTAAATCAGATGAAGAAGTAGAAAGAATTGCAAGTGATTATGATTATTTAGAAATACAGCCCACTGGAAATAATATGTTTATGGTTAGAAATGGAACAGTGCCAAATGTAGAGGCTTTGGAAGATATAAACAGAAGAATTGTTAATTTAGGAGAAAAGCTCGGAAAATTAGTAGTGGCAACATGTGATGTGCATTTTATGGATCCACAAGATGAGGTATATAGAAGAATTTTAATGGCTGGTCAAGGCTTTGAGGATGCTGATGAACAAGCTCCTTTATACTTAAGAACAACAGAAGAGATGTTAAAAGAGTTTCAGTATCTAGGTGAGAAAAAAGCATATGAAGTAGTAGTAGAAAATACTAATAAAATAGCAGATATGTGTGAAAGAATTAGCCCAATATCACCAGAAAAATGCCCACCATACATTGATAATTGCGAACAAACCATCAAAGATATAGCATATACAAAAGCACATGAATTATATGGTGATCCATTACCAGAAATAGTTCAAGAGAGATTAGATAAGGAATTGGATTCTATAATCAAGAATGGGTTCTCTGTAATGTATATTATAGCGCAGAAACTTGTTTGGAAGTCGAATGAAGATGGATATTTAGTTGGTTCCAGAGGTTCTGTTGGTTCATCTTTTGTTGCTAATATGACAGGTATTACAGAAGTTAATTCACTTCCACCTCATTATAGGTGTCCTAAATGTAAACATTCAGATTTTACTGATTATGGTTACAAAAATGGATTTGATTTACCTGATAAAATATGTCCTGTCTGTGGTGAAAAATATGATAAGGATGGTATGGATATTCCATTTGAAACTTTCCTTGGATTTAATGGAGATAAAGAGCCTGATATAGATTTAAACTTCTCCGGAGAATATCAAGCAAAGGCCCAT
Source organism: uncultured Clostridia bacterium (assembly GCA_947624525.1). GTDB lineage: Bacteria > Bacillota > Clostridia > TANB77 > CAG-508 > CAG-492. The sequence goes on from CANQKT010000006.1 coordinate 32,324, forward strand.
AAATATACAGAAGTTATATTTGGTAAGGGAACTACTTTTAAAGCAGGAACAGTTGGTACAGTAGCTGATAAAACAGCATATGGTTATGTTCAAAAATATTATGAAGAAAGAGGAGTTCCAGTAAATAAGGCAGAAATTGCAAGACTTTCAGAAGGATGTACAGGTATAAAAAGAACAACTGGACAACATCCAGGAGGAATTATTGTTGTTCCAAAGGGAAGAGAAATATATGAATTTACTCCCATACAGCATCCTGCAGATGATCCTAATTCAGATATTATAACTACACATTTTGATTATCACTCTATAGATCAAAACCTTTTGAAATTAGATATTCTAGGACATGATGATCCAACAATTATAAGAATGCTTCAGGATATTACCGGTGTTGATCCACAAAAAATCCCTCTTGATGATCAAGAAACAATGTCTATTTTCTCATCAACAAAAGCATTAGGATTAACACCAGAGCAAATAAAATCTCCTGTTGGAAGTTTTGGTGTTCCAGAATTTGGAACAAAATTTGTAAGAGGTATGCTTGTAGATACAAAGCCTACAACTTTTGATGAATTAATTCGTATTTCAGGATTATCACATGGTACTGATGTGTGGTTGAATAATGCTCAAACTTTAATACAAGAAGGCACTGTTACATTAAATGAGGCTATTTGTTGTAGGGATGATATTATGATTTATCTAATTAAAAAAGGATTACCACCAAACCCTGCTTTTAAAATAATGGAAACAGTTCGTAAGGGGAAAGCATTGAAGGATCCAGAGAAATGGGCAGAATATAAGGCTTTAATGAAAGAACATGATGTGCCTGATTGGTATATAAAGTCTTGTGAAAAAATAAAGTACATGTTTCCAAAAGCGCATGCTGCAGCTTATGTAACAATGGCCTTTAGAATAGCATGGTTTAAGGTTCATATTCCAAAAGCTTATTATAGTGCATATTTTTCCATTAGGGCTAAGCAGTTTGATAGTGAAATAATGTGTCATGGCAAAGATAGAGTGAAAAATAAAATGAAGGAAATTGAACTGGCTGGAAATTCAGCATCAAATAAGGATCAAGAAATGTATCCTGTTTTGGAATTGGTACTTGAAATGTATGAAAGAGGAATAAATTTTCTTCCAATTGATTTATATAAATCACATAATTCTAAATTTCTAGTTGAGGAAGATGGGATTCGTCCACCATTAGATAGTATTCCAGGGCTTGGACCTATTGATGCTGAAAATATATATTTAGCAAGACAAGAGGGAAGTTTTATGTCTATTGATGATATGAAAATTCGTGCTAAAATTGGGAAGGTAGCTGTGGAAACTATGAAAAATGCTGGAATTTTAGAGGGAATGAGCCAAAGTAATCAAATTAGTTTGTTTGGGTAAGAAATTAGAGGATGTTCATAAAATATCCTTGAAGTAACCACAAAAGTAATTAGAAATGAGAATCATGTAAAAACAGAGGATATATAAGATAAGGAGGAATAAAAATGCCATTAGTTGATGCATTAGGATTAAAAAATGTAATAATATATCTAGTCGTGATAAATGTTATCGCTTTTTTTTCAATGGGAATTGATAAGTGGAAGGCCAAAAGAGGTGCATGGAGAATTCCAGAGGCTACATTAATGTCTTTAGTTCTGCTAGGTGGAGGAATTGGAGGAATTGCCGGAATGTATATATTTAGGCATAAAACACAAAAACCTAAGTTTTTCTTAGGTTTTCCAATAATCCTGATTGCGGAGATTGTAGCAGTTGTGTACATTATGAATGTTTCGCTTTAAATATTGACAAATGTAAACTAAGATGCTAATATCTTTTTTAAAGAACTATTAAGGACGCGCCCAAAATTGTGCAAGAAGGAGGAAAATAATATGTTAGATTTTAAAAATGAAATCGCAAAATCAATTGCAACAGCTGTAGAACTTAATACTGAACAACTATATTCTTTAATAGAGGTTCCAAAAGATTCACAAAATGGAGACTATGCTTTTCCATGTTTCAAATTAGCGAAAGAACTAAAAAAATCTCCAATGATTATTGCAAATGAAATAATGGAAAAAATTCAGCTAAACAATGAAATAATAGAAAAGGTTGAGGTTGTATCTGGATACTTAAATTTTTTTGTTAATAAGTTAACTTTAGCGAAAATAATTGTTGATGAGTTTTCTGAAAATAAAGAAATTGCTAAGTCTGATATAGGAAAAGGAAAAAATATTGTAATAGATTATTCTCATCCAAATATTGCAAAACCATTTCATATAGGGCATTTGCGTTCTACAGTAATAGGTCAAGCATTGTATAATACCTATGAATATTTGGGATACAATGTTACGGGTTTGAATTATTTAGGTGATTATGGAACTCAGTTTGGAAAAATGATACAAGGCTATAAATTATGGGGAAAGGAATATGATATAGAAAAAGATCCTATAAATCAAATGATGGATATTTATGTAAGAATAAATAATTTATGCAAAGAAGATGAAAGTGTTTTAGAAAATTGCAGAAATAATTTCAAAAAATTGGAGGATGGAGATCCTTATTGTGTCGAATTATGGGAAAAGTTTAGAGATTTAAGTCTAAAGGAATTCCATAAAATCTATGATATGATAGGTGGAAAATTTGATTCATGGGATGGAGAGGCTTATATTGCCCCAAAAGTTCCAGAAGTAATGGATTTATTAGAAAAATCTGGAAAATTAAAAGAGTCAGAAGGCGCTAAAATAATTGATTTGGAAGAAAAGAATATGCCACCTTGTATGATTCAAAAATCAAATGGATCATCAACATATGCAGCTCGTGATTTGGCAGCAATTCTGTATAGAGCAAGAACTTATGACTATGATAAAGCTTTATATATAACATCATATGAACAAATTTTACATTTTAAACAGGTATTTGAAACAGCAAAACTGTTAGGAATGGATGACAAGTATTTAAACGGATTAGAACATGTTCCTTTTGGTATGGTATTACTACCAACTGGTAAAATGTCAACTAGGGAAGGTACTGTTGTAAAACTTGAAGATTTATTAAATGAATCAATTCAAAGAGCTAAAAAAGTAATAGAAGAGAAAAATCCAGATTTAGAAAATAAAGAAGAAGTGGCTAGAAAAGTAGGAATAGGAGCAGTTATTTTCAACGATTTATCAAATAATAGAATTAAAGATGAAGTTTTTGATTGGGATATTATACTTAATTTTCAAGGAGAAACTGGTCCATATATTCAATATACTTATGTACGTACAAAGAGTATAATTGAAAAAGTAGGTGTAAATTTAAAAAATGTAGAGTTAGAATTCTTATTAGATGAAGCTTCACAAAACATACTAAAGTTAATATATAATTTTAAAAATATATTAATACAGGTAACAGAAAAAAATGAACCATCAATTTTATCAAGATATTTGATAGATGTAGCAAAGGCATATAGTGTATTTTATAATTCTAATAAGATTATAGTAGAAGATGAAAATATGAAAAATGCTCGCGTATTTCTAACATATGCAACCGGAGAGATATTAAAAATAGGTGCGAGTTTATTGGGAATACAAATGCCAGATAAGATGTAGGTTAAAATTTAGGCAAAAATGGGAATTATTACCTTGCATGGCCATCAGTAATATTTTTTACTGGTGGCTTTCAAAAGTTATGAGTACATATGCATATTTTGAATTCTGAAGAATAACATTAAAATATAAAATTAGAGTACAAGTAAGTTTGTACTAAAAATGGAGGAACAGATGAAAACAAAAGTAAGATACAATTCAAAACATGCAGAAGAACTCAAAAAAATTTTATTACAACACATAAATTCCAATTTAAAAGATTATCTGATATTATCAATAGTATTTATAATAGGGGTAATGATTGGAGTAGTAGTTATAAATAATTCAAATGAGCAAAGTAAATCAGAAATAAGTGGTTATATTAATAGTTTTGTCAATACAATAAAAGACGAAAAGTATGAGATTGACAAAGTAAAATTAACAAAAATTTCTATTATAGAGAATCTAAAAATAGTAGGTATTATATGGGTTGCGGGTTCAACCATAATTGGGATACCTATAATATATATAATTATGGCATACAAGGGATTTTGCATAGGATATACAATATCTGCAATTATATCAAGTTTGGGAGTATGGAAACGGGATCATTTTTTCACTTGCATCATTATTTTTACAAAATATAATTGTAATTCCAATAATTCTAATGTTAAATGTGAGTGCTATTAAATTATATAGAAGTTTGGTAAAAGAAAATAAAAATTCAAGTGTAAAAAGTGAAATAATTCGACATACAGTTTTATGTATTATACTAATAGTTCCACTGATTGTGGCATCTTTAGTAGAGTCATATATTTCTAGTAGTTTGATATGTCTGTATAATTAGAAAAATATACTAAAAAATATAAAAATACTCTTTACTTTTTAATAAAAGTTTGATATAACATATATAGTTTATGTAAATTGTATTAAGTTTACAAATAATATTTAATGTAAGGGAGCTAAAGGAAAATGAATGAACAAATAAAATTATTTTTGAAGTTTCTTCAAAACGATAAGAAATTATCAGATAATACACTTCAATCATATAAAAGAGATATAACTCAATTTGAAAAATATGTTGAAGAAAATCAAATTAATTATACAAAAGTAGATGAAAAAAACATAAAAGAATATTTAGAATACTTACAAAATATTGGAAAGAAATCATCAACAGTATCAAGAAACCTAGCGTCAATAAGATCTTTCTATCAATACTTAGTTAGAACAAAGAAAGTGCTACAAGATCCTACAAACAATATACAAGCACCAAAAATAGAAAAAAGAGTGCCAAGTATTTTGACAGCAAAAGAAGTGGAATTACTTTTAGATCAACCACAAGATGTGGATCTAAAGGGAATTAGAGATAAGGCTATGCTTGAGTTTGCATATGCAACAGGAATGAGAGTTACTGAAATAATTTCATTAAATTTAGAAGATGTTAATTTTGAAGAAGCATATGTAATTTGCAAAACAGGTACAAAACAAAGAAATATTCCTTTAGGAACAATGTCATTAAAGGCATTAAAAGGTTATGTTGAAGAGGCTAGACCATATCTAATAAAAGATGATAGCGTTAAATCATTATTTGTTAATATAAATGGAAAAAGATTGACAAGACAAGGTTTTTGGAAAATAGTTAAATATTATAAAGAACAAGCTCATATTACAAAAGAAATAACACCACATGTTTTGAGACATTCCTTTGCGACTCATTTATTACAAAATGGTGCAGATTTAAAAGCAATACAAACAATGCTTGGACACTCTGATATTTCTTCTACACAGGTATATATGCAATTTCAAGATGAAGGCTTAAAAAATGTGTATAAGAATACTCATCCAAGAGCATAGTGAGAGAAATTTGGGGACGTTCCTTAAATTTCCTAGATAATATAATTTAAAATTAATTTTAAGAGGGAGTAGCTTATAAACTACTAATCAACAGTTCGTAATTTCTGGTTAGTAACCTGGTATATGTTTTATAAAGGTAAGCAAGACTTTTAAAAATGTTGGATTTAGCTTTTTGTGGAAGTTCAATGTTTTTGAGGGTCTTTTTTATTGTGAGTGAGGGGGAGGGACGTTTGCAGAGGTTCGTCGAATTCAATAGTTATGTAATGCAGTAAAATATATTAATATTCCGTTCGTTTGCTGGCGTTGGGATTTTGAAGAAGACGTTAGGTGGGGGCGCCAAACTGCGCACTCCACTGCATATTAATATATTTTACTGCATTACATAACTATTGAATTCGACTACTCTACAAGAATTTTTATGTGAAAAGCATTAGCTAGTAACCTCTACAGTATATTTTTTTGGAAATCAAGATTGACTAAATTGGGAGGAAGTGATAAAGTTGGGTTGATGAGAGTGTGATGGTTAATAATTTTTTTATAAAAACAAATAATATAAATAGATTATTAGGAGGAAGATGAGTTATGGTGAAGAGTTGGTATAACAAGTCTAGGGATGAAGTATTTAAGGAGTTTAATATTTCTGAGGATAAGGGGTTGTCAGGTGAGCAGGTAACTGCAAATCGTGAGAAGTATGGTATGAATGAATTGACTGCTCAAAAGAAAAAGAGTTTGTTTGTGAAGTTTTTAGAGCAATTTAAGGATTTTATGATTATTGTTTTGATTATTGCTGCTATTGTTTCTGGTGTGGTTGGTTATATAGAAGAGGGTAAAGTTACTGATTCTATTATAATTTTGGTGGTTGTTATAGTTAATGCTATAATTGGTGTTGCTCAAGAATCTAAGGCAGAGAAGTCTTTGGAGGCTTTGCAGAAATTAAGTAGTCATTCTGCTAAGGTTGTTAGAGATGGTGAGTTAACAGTTGTTGCATCAAGGGAATTAGTTCCAGGGGATATCGTTGTTTTAGATACTGGTGATTTTGTTCCTGCTGATTTAAGGATTATAGAAGCAGTTAATTTAAAATCACAAGAGGCATCTTTGACAGGAGAATCTTTGCCATCAGAGAAGAATTCAGCAACTATTGAAAATGAAAAAGTTGGTGTTGGTGATAGGGATAATATGCTATTTTCTTCAAGTTTAATAACATATGGTAGAGGAAAAGGCGTGGTTGTTGAGACTGGTATGAATACCGAAGTTGGAAAAATTGCTGGAATAATTAGTAATACTGTAAAAGCTGAAACTCCACTTCAAACAAAATTAAATAAGCTGGGCAAAACATTGGGAATCGCAGCTTTAGCTATATGTGTGATTATATTTGTAATAGGCTTATTATATGGTAAAGAGCCTTTAGATATGTTTATGACTGCTGTAAGTTTGGCTGTTGCAGCTATTCCAGAAGGTCTTGCTGCTGTATCAACTATTGTTCTTGCAATTGGTGTTCAAAGGATGGTTAAGAAGAATGCAATTGTTAAAAAATTGCCTGCAGTTGAAACTTTAGGAAGTGCTTCAGTTATTTGTTCAGATAAAACTGGAACATTAACACAAAATAAAATGACAGTTGAAAAGGTCTTTTATGATGGTAAATTAGTAGATATTCAAGATATAAAAGAAGAAGATATAAAAGATGATTTAGAAAGATTAACATGTATAAGTATGTTATGTAATGATACAAAAGTAAGTGCTAATAATGAATTAACAGGAGATCCAACAGAAACGGCATTAGTTGATATGGGATTTAAATTGGATTTTCAACCAGAATTATTTGAGTCATATCCTAGAGTGAAGGAAGTTCCATTTGATTCTGATAGAAAATTAATGACAACAGTTCATCAAGATGGAGATAAGTATTTGGTATATACTAAGGGTGGAGTTGATGAGTTATTAAAAAGATGTAATTCATATATATTTGGTAATGAAATTAAAAATGATTTGGATAAATTCAAAGTAGAAATAAGTAAGCAAAATGAGCAAATGGCTCAAAATGCATTAAGAGTATTGGCAATGGGATATAAAGAGTTAGATCATTTGCCTACTGATGAAGAAATGAAAAACATTGAATCAGATTTGATTTATGTTGGCATGGTTGGGATGATAGATCCACCAAGAGAAGAGGTAAAAGCTGCTGTTGCTAAATGTAAAACAGCCGGAATTAAAACTGTAATGATAACTGGTGATCATAAGATAACTGCAACAGCTATTGCAAAGGCATTGGGAATTTTGGAAGATGGTGATGAGGCAATAACTGGAAGTGAGCTTGAAGAAATGTCTGATGAGGAATTAATTAAAAGGGTAAGAAATATTGCAGTATATGCAAGGGTTTCTCCAGAACATAAGGTTAGAATAGTTAAGGCATGGCAAGCTAATGGTGAAATTGTTGCTATGACAGGTGATGGGGTAAATGATGCTCCTGCTTTGAAAACTGCAGATATAGGCTGTGCTATGGGAATTGTTGGTACAGATGTTTCAAAAGAAGCGGCAGATGTAATTTTAACTGATGATAATTTCTCTACTATAGTTTCAGCTGTAGAAGAGGGTAGGCGTATATATGATAATATTTTAAAGGCTATACAGTTCTTGTTGTCTAGCAATGTGGGTGAAATTATACTTTTATTTTTAGCAATTTTAATTGCGCCTGTGCTTGCTGGTAAGTTTGGAATTGATATAAAGTTAATAGAACCTCTATTGCCAATTCATATTTTATGGGTTAATTTGGTAACAGATTCACTTCCTGCGTTGGCTTTGGCTGTTGATCCTGCTGAAAGAGATATAATGAATAGAAATCCTAATAAAAAACAAAAAGGCATATTTACTAAAGGTATGACATGGAGAATAGTGTATCAGGGGCTAATGATAGGGTTATTAACATTAGTGGCATTTATAATAGGTTTAGGTACTAAGAATGTTCCAGTGGTTGAGGGAATGACTACTGAGGAAGTTCGTGTGGCAATTGCGCAGACTATGGCTTTTATAGTGTTGGCTTTATCTGAATTGGTGCATGTGTTTAATATTAGGAATAATAGTAGGTCTTTGTTTAAGACGGGAGTGTTTAATAATTTGATGTTGGTGCTTGCAATATTGGTTTCTGCTGGTTTGATGTTTGTGGTATTGTTGGTACCTGGGTTAAGAAGTTTGTTTGATATTGTTCCTTTGCCGGTGGAGAATGTTATTGAAACTATTTGCTTAGTGTTTGCTCCGGTAGTTATTGTTGAAATATTTAAATTGTTTAAGATTAATACAATAAAGGGAGAGTAGGTTTTTGGGGCTTTTGCAGTAGGCCGTCAACTTCAATAGTTATGTAATGCGGTAAAATATATTAATATTCCGTTCGTTTGCTGGCGTTGGGATTTTGAAGAAGACGTTGGGTGGGGGCGCCAAACTGCGCACTCCACTGCATATTAATATATTTTACCGCATTACATAACTATTGAAGTTGACTACTCTATAAAATTTTTGATGTGAAAAGTGTTAAATAGTAAGTTTTATTGCAAATATTTTAAAGTAAGTGTGGTAGAGAAGGGATGAGTGTATTTTGAAGGATTTAAGTAATATTTTTGAAAGAAAGATTAATTATTATGAGACTGATAGAATGGGAGTGGTGCATCATTCTAATTATATTAGATATTTGGAAGAAGGAAGATGTTATTGGTTGGAAAAGTTGGAAATGCCGTTTGAGTTGATGGAGGAAAAGGGCATTACTATTCCTGTGTTGGGAGTTAGTTGTAATTATAAGAGGCATGTTACTTTTGGTGATATTATAGTAATTGAAATGTTTGCTAAGGAGTATTCTGGGGTTAGATTGACAGTTGGTTATAATGTGACTAATAAGGTAACTGGAGAGTTGGTAATGACCGCTGAGACAAAGCATTGTTTTACCAATAGGGATTTGAAACCAATTAATTTAAAGAAATATGCGCCAGAATTTAGTGATAAATTTCAAAGGTTATTAGAGAAATGTTTATAATATTAGAGGTACTTTAAAATACACCTATCCAAATAAATAAAGGAAGAAGAATTCCTCCTTTATTTATTCTGGGTGGGTGCTTTTTAAAGTACATATAAGTATATTGAAAAGAATTGTAGGATGCTTCCGGCTAGGACAAAGAAGTGCCATATGGAGTGCATGTATTTTATTTTTTTTCCTAGACCATAAATGATTGCTCCTATGGTGTAGACTATTCCTCCTGAAAGTAGTAGTATGATTCCGTTTCTGTCAATACAAGAACATAGTTTCTGGTATTGGAAAATTATGAGCCATCCCATGCATAGGTAACATATCATAGAAAATATTTTAAATTTTTCTAGGTTTATGGAGTTAAGTGTTATTCCAATAATTGTAAAGGCTAGTATTATTCCAAAAATGGTCCAACCTAGTGCACCATTCATTGCTACTAAAGCAAAGGGGGTGTATGAGCCGAATATTAGTAAAAAAATACTGCAGTGGTCAAATATTCGGAATATTTTTTTTGCTTTGCATGTTGGTTTGAAGCTATGATATAGAGTTGACATTGTATATAAGATAATAAGCATAGTTCCATATATTACTGAGCATACAACTGATATAGCTCTATGATGTTTTGCTGAGATGACTATTGCTAAAACTAATGCAGTTATGCTAAGTGCAATTCCTATGCCATGTGATATGGCACTAATTAGTTCTTCTGATAATGAGTATTTGGGAACTAATGAGTTATTTTTAGTTAATTTTGTTGAGTTATCCATATAAGTAAATTCCTTTCTAGTATTGTCAAATTAGAATTGTGTTTTGAATTAAAAGATTATATATTTTTTGACTTTCATGATTATACAATATGATGGTATTTTATTCAATATTATTATTAAAAATGTTGTATTATATACTATTATAAAAAAGCAACAGGAAGAGCTATCATATGTGATAGCCCTTCAATTAATTTAAATATTTTTCTTTTATTTTCTTCAGTTATAACATCATCTGCATCAAGCCACATCTAATAATCTTTGGTTGCCTTTGAAAACGAATAATTTCTGGCTAAAGAAAAATCATCAACCTATTTAAAATCATATACTTTTTCTGTATATTGATAAGCAATTTCCTTGGTTTTATCTGTAGAACCTGTATCCACTATAATAATTTCATCAACAATATCTTTTACTGATTTAAGACATCTAGCTAAAACTGCTTCTTCATTTTTTACTATCATACATAAACTAATTGTAATCATTTCAACCTCCAAAATATTAATGTTCCTATGTATCTAGTTATATAGTATTAAAAAGGGGATAGGTTTGTGATTATTAAAAGTGAATATGTAAACAAAATCAAAAATGAGTTTTTAAAAATGTTTTATGTTGCATAAATGATTAGTAAAAAAATTTATAATTAGTACACCAAATGAAAAGTAATGGAATATATTATAAAGGGAGGGAGCTTGCATGATTAGTGATGATAGAAAAGAAGAGCTTGAAAAAATAGCGTCTCAGATCTTGTTCAACAATGATATGTATAAAATTCCTGTAAATTTGTTAAAAATAGCAAAAAATTTCGATATAACAGTGTATAATACAAATTTTGAAAAATGGGGTAAAAAGTATGTTTCAGGAGTAATAAGGTATGTAGATGGAAAGATTTCAATACTGATAAATCAAAAAGATTCACGAGAGATGAAGAGATATACATTAGCACATGAACTTGGGCATTTCTTTTTAGATAATGAAGCAGTAAAATTACATAAAATACATATAGATACATTATATAGAGATGGTGCAGACTCATCTAAAACAGAGCCAAAGACTGAAAATAGATTACAAGTACAATTCACAGATAACCTGGATATAGATTATTTTGCAAGTGCATTATTAATGGATAGAAAAGTTCTGAGAAAGGTTTTTAAAGTCGAATCTTCTATATCAGAACTTGCAAAATTATTTGTCGTTTCTTATTCAGTAATGGCAGTTAGATTAGATACGTTAGGATTGATTTGATATGGGTGAAAATGATTTAAAGGAAAATGAAAATGCTTATGATGATTTTGATAAGGTTTTACTACAATTAAAAGAGGGGGAAACTAATGATATAAAGGAGATAAAGGAAATAGAGGACCCTGATGATGCAGAAATAGATATAGAAAGCTATACTGCAAAAAACAAGTGGCATGTGTATAAAGAAATTGCAAATATTTTTCTGGATAGGAGTAAAAATGATAGTAATATAAAAGAAAAATATTCAATGATATTGATTATTATATTAATATTGCAATTATTTGTAATGAATGTAATATTTATATTACGAGGAGCAAATGTTCTGGACTTTTTAGATACAACATTTAATATTTTTATTACAGCAACTATTGCAGAAGTATTTGCTTTAATAACAATTATTGTAAAATATTTATTTACTGATAATTTAACGAAACTGTTATCTAATATACTAACCAATGCAAAGGAGGAAAATATAAATTCAGAGGATAAGTCATAGAATGAGATTGGCTCATACAATGGTGAAAATAGCGTAATACTACATAAAAAGTATTACGCTATTTTCAGTTTGAACAGAAACGTCATTGGAGCGGGTAGCGGGAATCGAACCCGCGCTATCAGGTCGGAAGCATGACATTCTACCACTAAATTATACCCGCATATTTAATTAAAGATACTAACTATTTAAGTATACCATTTTTTTGAAAAAATACAAGACTAATACAAAAACTTTGTATAATTTTATTAATATAAAATTATTGAAAACCTTAAAATATTATGTTAAATTAGAAACATATAAAATAGTTTTCAATTAACTTTAGCATAAAAAAAATCATTCATTTACTGAATGATTTTTAGTTGGAGCAGGTAGAGGGAATCGAACCCTCGTCATCAGCTTGGAAGGCTGAGGTAATAGCCATTATACGACACCTGCATATTTTTAATATTCTTAAGACATTTTTTATTATAAATAGTTATTTATAATTTGTCAATACTTTTTTTAAAAAAAGTTAAAAAAATCTTAAAAATTATTAAAAATTATATTCTTCATCTAGATAAAGTATCATACAAAGTTTTAAAGGTATAGCCATTTTCTTTAAAGAATGAAATTACTTCAGATAAAGTCTCATAAGTTAATATTTTACTAGAAGAATCATGCATTAATAAAACTACAGTTTCTTTATTTCCAACTGTTTTCCTTAAATTTTCCAAAATTGATTCATGTGTTGGAGTTCCTTCAGCATCATATGTAAGTGCATTCCAATCTAAGTATGCAATATTATTTTGCTTTAAAACCTCTTTACCGGCAAGTTTTATGTCATTATATTTTCCACCAGAAGATCCACCTGGAAAGCGGTATACATTAGTTGAAAAATTTTGATTATTTAAAGCATTTTTTATTGCTTGTTCACATAGTAAATAATCATTTAAAATAGTATCAGTGTTTGCATATATTTCAGAGTACTTATGAGAATAACCATGATTAGCAATATAATGACCACCAGAATATTCTCTTTTTACAATTTCAGGGTTGCTTTCCACATTAGTTCCTAGAAGAAAAAATGTAGCTTTTATATTTTCCTTATCTAGTAAATCTAAAATAAGAGGAGTAATATTTTTAGATGGTCCATCATCAAAGGTCAAATAAACAGTCTTTTGTTCACTATTCTTATATATATGAATAATATTATTATATTGTTCTTCAGAAAGTGTAGATGTTTCATTTGAAGAAGGTACATCTACAGGAGTTCCTTCACTAACTACATCATTTGAAGTGTTAGAAGTATTAATTTCTTCAGACGTATTTGTAGAAATATCAGAGTCTTTATTTTCATCAGATGTATTTTCTGACGTATTAGAGTTAATATTTTGTTCAGTCATGCTTTCAGACATATTAGGGTTATTATTTTCTAAAGTATCAGAATTGTTATTTGTTGATGACGTATTTTGAGAAGAATTGGCAGTTTCTATAGAAATATCGGTATTAGATAGTTCCACATTAGAATTTGCAACTTCCTGAACTCTAACAATATTTTCCTTTTTATATTTATCCATAAAAAAAACCGTTAAAAAAAAGATAACTAAAAAAGATAGTAATACTATAAAAAAAATTTTTAAAAATTTTTTCCCTTTTCTTGGTGCCTCATATTCTAATAAACCATACATATATAATCAATCCTTTCAAAACTATTATATAACAAAATACGACAAATTAATAGTATCTTTTTATAAAATTCTTATATTAACTTGCTAATTGCAGACAACTGAATTGAACAATACGTATATAACTTGAAAATATGCTTTAATTATGTTATTCTTTATAGAGATTATAAATAAGGAGATGAAATTTGTATAATGAACTTATTAATGCACACATGTTGTGCACCATGTAGTATATATTGCATAGATACACTAAGAAAAGAAGGAATAGAACCAACATTATATTGGTATAACCCAAACATACATCCATATAAAGAATATGAAGCTAGAAGAGACTGTCTAAAGGATTATACAAAAAAAATAAATATAAATGCTATATTTGAAAATGAATATGGACTTGATGAGTTTTGTAAAAATGTATCAAATGACTTAAATGCAAGATGTGTCAACTATTGTTATCCAATAAGATTAAAAAAAACATTTCAATATGCAAAAGAAAATGGATATGATACTGTAACCACAACACTTTTATATAGCATATATCAAAAACATGATTACATAAAAAAGCTAATGGAAGATTATAGTAAAGAATATGGTGTTGATTTTTTGTATAGAGACTTTAGATACGGTTTTTGGGAAGGTCATGATAAAGCAAAAGAAAATGATTTATATATGCAAAAATATTGTGGATGTATATTTAGTGAGGAGATGAGATATTATAACCGCAATCCTATACAAACCAGTAATACCAATGGTTACGAGATAACAAAAGAACCTAG
>CANQKT010000007.1 GCA_947624525.1 uncultured Clostridia bacterium
TTCTGATATTTCTTCAATTCTTCTTCCAATTTTTCAATTTTCTGAAGTAGAATCCATATCAACATGTAGCCTGACAAAATAACTCACCTCCTTTACACAAAGATTTCCTTTATGAAAAGGATGTTTCTATTATACTTTATTTTTTCTGATTTTACAATAAATTTTTAATATTTTCTGGGACTATAAATGGCAATAATAAATTTTTCGCTTTTTATTTACTCCATTTATATTATTCCTTTATGTTGTAAAAAAATGTTGAAAAAAAATATACAATAATATATAATAAGAATAATTAATATAAAATTAAAGATTGGAGAAAAAATGCAAGAATTAGTTTCTATAATTATACCAATATATAATGTAGAAGATTATTTGGAAAGATGCTTAAATAGTGTTGTGAATCAAACTTATAAGAATTTAGAAATTATATTGGTAAATGATGGTTCAACAGATAGATGTAAAAAAATATGTGATGATTATCAGAAGAAAGATGATAGAATTAAAGTGATACATAAGGAAAATGGTGGGTTGTCAGATGCTCGAAATGCAGGAATTGAGATTGCAAAAGGTGAGTATATTTCATTTATTGATTCAGATGATTATGTATCTAATGATTATATAGAATATATGTATAATATGATAAAAAATACCTCATCAAAGTTAGCAATTTGTGGGGTAAAAGAAGTATGGGCACATACCACAATTGTAGAGGAGGCTCATACAAAAAGTGAAAGCTTAACAGCAAAGCAAACTCTTAGAAATTTGTTACTTGATCAAGGTATAGAAATTTGTGCATATGCTAAGTTATATCATAGAGACTTGTTTAAAGAAATTAGATTCCCTAAAGGAAAAGTGTATGAGGATTCTGCTGTAATGTATAAATTGATAATGTTAGCTGATAAAATCGTATATGGTGACAAAAAATGTTATTATTATATAGCAAGAAATGGCTCAATTTCTAAACATAAAGATTTTAATTTAAATGAAAATGATTATATAAAACATACTAATGAAATGTTAGAATTCCTTTTAAAAAAGTTCCCTGATTTAGAGGTACCTATACATCGATTTGATATTAATTCAAAATTTAGAATACTTAAAATGTTGATGTTTACTAAGCCTCGAAATGTGAAAATGGAAAAGGAATATATAAAGTATATAAAAAAATATCAAAAAGAGGTATTAAAATTTAGTGAAACACCTAAAAAAGACAAAATAGCAATTATATTAATAAATATAGGAAGACCTGTGTTTAAAATATCATGGTTTATATATAGAAAAGTTACAGGTAGAATATAGAAAGGAAAATGATAGTATGATTGTATATATAGTTATGTTATTAATATCATTGACTTTCCTTGTTATTGCTCAAAAGGTAGAAAAGAAACCAATAAAAATAATATTATATATATTAGCTGTAATTCCATTTTTTGCTGTTTCTGCATGTAGATATGATGTAGGAACTGATTACTTAAATAGGTATAGTGCAGCATTTAATCGAATGTCACAAGGAAAAGATATAAGGAATTTAGAAATAGGATTCAAGTTATTAATTAAATTTTGTTTAATTTTTACACAAAGTCCAAACTTAATGTTTGTTATAACTTCAGGAATTATTATAGTTTTAATTATGACAACAATATATACAAAATCTAAAAATATAATATTAAGTGTATTGGTATTTTTCTTAGGAGGATTTTTCTTTGAATCACTTAATTTGGTAAGACAATATATTTCGATAAGTATAATTTTATTTGCATATCGTTTCATTTCTAAAGAAAAAAATGGAATAAAAAATTATATAATATATATTTTATGTAATACAATTGCAGTACTAATTCATAATTCAAGTGCTGTAGGCTTTATCCTTTTATTTATGAACAAAAAAATGCTTACTAATTGGAAGTGGGTTATACCATGCAGTGTTCTAATAATAATTTTGAATCAAAGATTAATCAATTTTGTAGCACTTATAGTACAGCACACAAGGTTTGGAATTTATTTAACAGGTGAACTGTTAGTTGGAGAAGTATCAATTTTACATATTTTAGAAAATGCTCTAGTATATCTATTTATGAGTTATATATATTATAAAAATAAAAAAGCGAATACTACTGAAAGAGAATCAGTTTTATTGCTTAATATACAGGGGCTTGCTTTGATTACAACTACATTAGGATCAGTACATATATTATTCTCTAGAATAGCATTGTATTTCAGTATATTCCAAATTATTTCTATACCATACTTTATTACTAAAATACCAGTGGAAGAGATAAAGAAGGATTTAAATAAAATTTTAAAAAATCGTGTAAACATTGAAAAATTTGCATGTAAGATACCACTAATAACTGCAGTAATTTTTGTTTTAGGATTTATGGGATTGTTTAGTTATACAAATATAAAAAATAATGATAATGAAGTAGTACCATATAAAACAATATTTAATCATGAGTTGAAAATAAATTAATAAGGTGATACCAATGAATGAACAATTAAAAGTGTCTATTATTTTACCTGTGTATAATGCAGAGAAAACACTAGAAAGAGCAATTAATTCTGTAATAAATCAAACTCACAAAAATATAGAACTAATTGTAATTGAGAATGGGGAAAAAAAAGAAACAGAAGAAATATGCAAAAAATTTCAAGTAGATAATGAATATAATATAAAATATGTTTATAATTCAGTGGCTAATGTTAGTAAGGCTAGAAATATGGGTCTTCAAAATGCAACTGGAAAATATATAGCATTTATTGATGCAGATGACAAGTATGAAAAAGACTTTATAGAAAAATTAATTAATTGTATGGAGGAAAATGATTTACAGTTAATTGCGTGTGGGTATAAAACCTCAAATGGAAAAATAGAAAGACTTATAGATAAATCAGAATCATTGAAAACTACTGCTAATTTACAAGAGTATTTGGAAAAGCTGAAACAGGGTTTATTGTTCAACGAATTGTGGAATAAAATTTATTTAAATAGTATTATTAAAGAAAAGAAAGTTGTTTTTAATGAGGAGTTTGAATTAGGCGAGGATTTTCTTTTTAATTTGGATTATTATAAGTGGGTAAGTAAGGCTGGTTATATAAATGAACCATTATATATATACACTGAAGGTCAAGAGGGTCTTAAATTAAAATATAGAAAAAATAAATTCGAAATTGAATATGAATTGACTAAATATATGGAGAATCTATATTTGGAAAAGGATTACTCAATGGAATATATCTATAATCAATATGCTCGTATTTATTATAATGCAATATTGAATATATACCAGAAAAATAATCCATGTAATAAAAACGAAAAAAATGAACAATTAAAAGAATTTATTAATAGTGAAAGATATAAAAATGATTTGAATTACTTAAAAAATAAAATAACTGATAAGAAATTCAAAATTGCAGTAAATTATTTCTTCTTAAAAGGAAGTTTCAGAATAAAGGTGTTTTTATTATTGCATAAACTAATTCATAATTAAATTAACTAATAGTTGATAAGAAAAGAGGGAAAAATGAAAATATATTTGGATGCATATTTATCAAAAAATTTAGGAGATGATTTATTTATAGATATTATTACTAATAGATATAAGAATCATGAATTTTATGCAATTTCTAAGGGGATTAAAGGATACAATCAGAAAAATTTAAAAGTATATACAAATTCTTATGTATATCGTGCATTAAAAAAATTTCAATTTGAAAAGTATTTAGCGAATCGTTGTGATTTAGTAGTTACAATTGGTGGAAGTATGTATATGGAAAATGGAGATAGCAAAAGAGATTTCTCATTAGGAAAAAATAAGCATTATATATTAGGAACAAATTTTGGACCATATAATACAAAAGAATATTATGAAAATATTTATGGAATATTTAAAAATGCTGAAGATGTATGTTTTAGAGAAAAATATTCAAAAGATTTATTTAAGGATTTACCAAACATAAGGTATGCACCAGATATTGTTTTTTCTATGGATACAAATAATGTAAACATTACAAATAGAAAAAGAGCAATAATTTCGGTTATTTCATGTTCATATAAATTAGGAGATAAATACACCAAATTATATGAAAAAAAGATGATTGAATTAATAAAGTTGTTATTGAATAAGAAATACGAAATATGTTTAATGTCATTTTGCAAGTTAGAACAAGATGAAAAAGCTATAGAATCAATTCTTAAGCAGTGTGATGAAAATATGAGAAAGAATATAGAAACATATTATTATGATGGAAATATTAAAGATGCATTAGAAGTAATTGGAGATTCACAACTTGTAATAGGTTCAAGGTTCCATGCAAATATTATAGGGCTATTATTAGGAAAAACAATAATACCAGTAATATATAGTGATAAAACGATACATAGTATAGAGGATATGGAGATAAATCCAAAAATTATTGATATTAGAGATTTAGAAAAATTTAATGTTAATTCTATAAATGAAATAGATTTAACAAATAAATTTGATATTACAAAGCAAAAAGAAACGGCTAACAAACATTTTGAAAAACTTGATAAGTTATTATTAAAAAATACAGAAGTTGTACATAGTGATTATATAGAGGCATAATAATTAAAATGCTGAGGTTTATAGGCAAATCCATATAAAAACCTAAATATACTATATTTAAGGGAAATTAAATGAACAAAGAAAAACAGTTATTGAAGAATACTACTATAGTAACTATTGGAAAAATTGCAACACAATTAATTACTTTCTTTTTATTACCCATTTATACAGCAGTATTAACACAAGAAGAATATGGTGTTGTAGATTTATTAAATACATTGGTAAGTTTATTTTTGCCGATTGTTACTTTACAAATAGAACAAGGTGTTTTTCGTTATTTAATAGATTATAGGGAAAATAAAGAAAAACAAAAGGAAGTAATTACATCAATTATGAAATTTTTATTTATTCAAATATTCATCTATGCCATAGTTTTTTTATGTGCTAGTGTTTGGATAAATAATAGTTATAAATATTTTTTAGCAGGCAATCTAATTGTTGCAATGTTCTCATCAGTATTACTACAGATATGTAGGGGACTAGGAGATAATAAAAAATATGCTATAGGAAGTTTTTTAGCAGGAGCAATTACAGTAATTTTAAATGTTATATTTATTGTTATATTCCACTGGGGGGCCTATGGAATGCTTACTGCAACATTACTTGCTAATATAGTATGTGTTATATATTTATTTATAGGTAAAAAGATATATACATACATAAATATAAAAAAATATAATAAAAAATTATTAAAAGAAATTGTAAAATACTCTATTCCATTAGTTCCTAACATGGTTTCATGGTGGATTGTAGATGCTTCTGATAGAAGTATAATATCTGCAATATTAGGTATTGGAAAAAATGGAATTTATTCAACAGCAAATAAGTTTACAAATGTATTTGCTAGTTTATATAGTGTATTTAATATAACATGGACTGAGTCAGCAGCTATAAATATTAATTCAGAGGAAAGGGATGCTTTTTTTTCTAGAATATTAGATGTTACATTAAGATTTTTTGGAGCATTAGCAATAGGAATAATTGCTTTCATGCCTTTTGTATTTCCAATTTTAATTAATGAAAAATTTGCAGAAGCATATAATCAAATTCCCATTCTAATGGTTGGAAGTATGTTTAATGTATTAGTTAGTTTTATTGGATCAATATATGTAGCAAAAAAGATTACTAAGGAAATAGCGAAAACTTCTATAATTGCAGCTATAATAAATGTTACTATTAATTTGGGATTGATTAAGTGGATAGGTTTATATTCAGCATCTATTTCAACACTAATAGCATATATGTCTATGTTTATTTATAGATATATAGACAGTAGAAAATATGTTAAATTAAATGTAAATAAAAATATGGTTGGTAGCATGATATTAGTATTGATATTATCTATATATTGTTATTATAGAAAATATACAATATTAAATATTATAAATGCGGTGATAGTATTTATTTATGCAGTTATAATAAATAGAAAAAGTTTCAAATTTATTTTACAAAATGCTAGATTTTTGTCGAAAAAACTTGAAAATTAACTTTTGTTATGGTATTAACATATCAATAGATAAGGAGGATGTATAAATGAAGTATGATTATTTAATAGTAGGCGCAGGATTATTTGGCTCAATATTTGCATATGAAGCAAATAAAAAAGGAAAAAAATGCTTAATGATAGACAAGCGCCCAAACATAGCAGGAAATATTTATACATATGAACAACATGGAATTAATGTTCATAAATATGGTGCACATATATTTCATACAAGTAATCAGGAAGCATGGGATTATATAAATCAATTTGCAACATTTAATAGATATACAAATTCACCAGTTGCAAGGTACAAAGATGAGCTGTATAATATGCCGTTTAATATGAACACATTTAACAAGTTATGGGGAGTTGTAACACCTGAAGAAGCAAAAGCAAAAATTGAAGAGGAAAAGAAAGAAGCGGGAATAACAGAACCAAAAAATCTTGAAGAACAAGCAATTAGTTTAGTTGGAAAAACTATATATGAGAAGCTTGTTAAAGGCTATACAGAAAAGCAATGGGGTCAAAAAGCAACTGAGTTACCTAGTTTTATTATAAAAAGATTGCCAGTAAGATTTATTTATGATAATAATTATTTTAACAATCTATATCAAGGAATTCCTATTGGAGGTTATACAAAAATAATCGAAAAAATGCTTGATGGTATAGAGGTACGTTTGAATTGTGATTTCTTCGAACATAGACAAGAACTTGAGAATATAGCAGAAAAAATAATTTTTACAGGTCCTATTGATCAGTATTATGATTATAAATTTGGAGAGTTACAATATAGAAGTGTACGATTTGAAACAGAGGTTTTAGATGAGGAAAATCATCAAGGAAATGCTGTTGTAAATTATACAGAATATGAAGTTCCATATACTAGAATAATTGAGCATAAGCATTTTGAATATGGGGCTAGTTTAGGCAAAGAAGCGGAAGGAGAAGCAAAAGAGAAAACAATAATCTCTAGAGAGTATTCAGATACATGGGTACAAGGAAAGGAGCCTTACTATCCAATAAATAATGAAAGAAATGATAATTTATACAAGAAATATGAGAAATTAGCAAAACAGGATTCTAAAGTTATTTTTGGTGGTAGACTTGGTCAGTATAAATATTATGACATGGACAAGGTAATAGTAGAAGCTTTGAATTGTGTAAAACAAGAATTAAAATAAATAATAATAAGAATAAGCGAATTATATTGAAATAAAATTTAATATGTTTTATCTAATGTGATTTTATATATAAAAAACTATAATATACTAATTTGTAAAGTTGTGATGTAAAAAATGTAATAATTTGTAAAATATAATAGACAAGAATGGAAGCAATGTGTATAATTATGGATATAAAAAGGCAATAAAAGAATTGAATACTAGAAAAATTTAGATTGTATACAAAAGAAGGTTTATAGGTATCCTTTATAGAAGCCTAAATATATTTTATGAGGAAGTATAAAATGTCAAATAAGTCGTATAAAAAAACAAAAGAGAATAGTGGATTTAGAATATTCTTAAAAATTATATTGGTGTTGCTTATAATACTACTAATATTTTTTGGAACTGTAACATGGTATGCATATAGTAAATTAAATAAAATAAATTATGTTAAACTTGAAAATATAGAGATAAATGAGGGCGTTGCAGAGAAACTTAAAGGTTATAGAAACATAGCAATATTTGGTGTAGATGCAAGAGCTAATACCTATAGCAACACAAGAAGTGATTGTATAATTATTGCTAGTATAAATCAAGATAATAATAAGATACAGTTAACTTCTATATATAGAGATACTTATGTATATATTGATGGTCATGGATATGATAAAATAACACATGCATATGCATATGGTGGCCCAGAGCTTGCTATTAATACAATAAACAAAAATCTTGATTTAAATATCTCAGAATTTGTTGCAGTTAATTTTGATGCTGTTATGGATATTATTGATAGTATAGGTGGAGTATCTATAGAAGTAGATTCTGATGAGATGGGTTACATTAATAAATACATAGGGGATATTAATAACGAAATGAAAAAAAATGCAGCTAAACTTTCAACAGCAGGAACACATAATCTATCTGGAGTTCAGGCTTTAGCATATTCTAGAATCCGTTATACAGCAGGTGGAGATTTCAAAAGAGCTGAAAGAATGAGAGAAGTATTAAATGCAACATTCTCTAAAGCAAAGACATTAAGTATAGGTAAATTAAATAGTATGGCAGATATTTTACTTCCTAAGGTATATACAAATATTTCATCATCAGAAATAATAGGTTTGTTGCCAAGTATTTATCAGTATAGTATGGATACAGGAGAAGGATGGCCTTATGATAAGAAGGACTATAATACAGGAATTTATTATGCTGCACCAGTTACTTTGGAGAGTAATGTTAAACAATTACATGAAAAGTTATTTGGTAATAATGGATATGAAGTAAGTGATACGGTTAAGCAGTATAGTAATGAGATTATAAAGAAAACAGGGTATAATAAATAAAAATAATTTCAAAGAAATTACTAACAAATGTTACAATAAAAAATAATTTTCTAGTTAAAAACTGAATAAAGAAATATTATATAATATGAAAAATAGGTTATACTAAAAAAAATTTCTATGAAGAAAGGGATAAAGAATGGAACGTAAAATAGCAATTTTAATACCATGCTATAATGAAAGCAAGACAATAGAAAAAGTAATAAAAGACTATAAAGAAGCATTACCAGAAGCCGATATATATGTATATGACAATAATTCCAAAGATGGAACAGATGAAATTGCGAGAAATGCAGGTGCTATAGTAAGATATGAAACTAAACAGGGTAAGGGAAATGTAATTAGAACAATGTTTAGAGACATAGAAGCAGATTGCTATTTAATGATAGATGGAGATGACACATATCCAGCAGAAAGTGCAAGAGAAATGTGTAATCACGTATTATATGATGGTGTAGATATGGTAATAGGAGATAGATTATCATCAACATATTTTCAAGAAAATAAAAGACCATTTCATAATTTTGGAAATAAGATAGTTAGAGGTTTAATAAATAAATTATTTAAAAATAATATTAATGATATTATGACTGGATATAGAGCATTCAGTTATCAATTTGTAAAAACTTTTCCTGTATTGTCAAAAGGATTTGAAATTGAAACTGAAATGTCTATACATGCAATTGATAAAAATTTTACACTAAAGGAAATTCCAGTTCAGTATAGAGATAGACCAGAAGGAAGTGTTTCAAAGCTAAACACATATAAAGATGGTGCAAGAGTATTAAAAACAATTGCCACATTATTTAAAGAATATAAGCCAAGCTTATTTTTTAATGCGATTTCATTAATATTTTTTGTGATATCAATAATACTAACTATTCCTGTATTTGTAGAATATTGGAATACAGGATTAGTACCACGATTTCCAACCTTGATTGTTGCAAGTATTTCTTTAATAATATCTCTACTATTAAGTGTAACAGGAATGATATTGCAGGTTATAGTAAAAAAACATAGACAACTATTTGAGCTTCAATTAAATCAAATATGTATATTAAAAAATAGACAAATAACAAATAACAAATAAAGGTTTTATATTAGAACAAATAATAAAACCAAAAGCTGATATTAAGATTAATTTCTTATTATCAGTTTTTTTATTTTATTACTTTTTATCAACTTCTATTATTCAAATTTCATCACCAATATTACCATTATAGCTAATTATATTTATTTGAACCTAAAATATTAGTATATACATAAAAAATAATCTAGTTTTACGTAAAAACACTAAAAAACTATTGAAATAAAAATAATTTTATAATACAATACAATTACAAAAAATATGCAATAAAAAGGATTTAGGAGGAAATTAATCATGATTATTCAGCAAGACAAGAAATGTAGCATAGATTTTTATAATGAAATATCTAACAGAGACCAAAAACAAGAAATTGCGAAAAGAATTTCAAAAAAAGTCAAAGACGGACAAACTATAGGGTTTGGTTCAGGTTCAACATCTTTTCTCACAGTATGCGAAATTGCTGATAAAATAAAAAAAGAAAATATAAGAATAACTGCTATTCCTACATCATATGAAATAAAAATGGTGTGTTCGTATTTTAATATTCCAACAGCATCTCTAATTGAAAAAAAGCCTGATTGGTGCTTTGATGGAGCAGATGAAGTGGATAATAATAATTGGCTAATAAAAGGGAGAGGTGGAGCAATGTTCAAGGAAAAATTGAACATAAAGAATTCACCAATTACCTATATATTAGTTGATAAGACTAAAATTGTAAAAAAGTTAGGTTGCAAATATCCTGTTCCGGTGGAATGTAATCCAGAAGCATTAAAATACATACAAGAGGAAATTTCTAAGCTTGATATTAAATGTATGGAATTAAGATTAGCTAAAGGTAAAGATGGACCAGTAATCACGGAAAATGGTAATCTTATATTGGATGTTATGTTTAATACTATAGAGTCAAATTTAGAATCACAGTTAAAGTCAATTGTTGGTGTAGTAGAGACAGGATTATTTATAGGTTATGATAATATTGTCATCGAACAATAAAAATTTACTGACAGTTATAGTATTTATGAAAATCCTAATAACAAAATTGAATGTGTGTATTGCCCGCAGGGCTTAAAATTAGGAAGTATAGTATCTATAATATCCTTAGGAGTATATCTAATTATTGTATGGAAAAATAAGAAACAAAGTAAAAATATAGGAGAGTAAAAATGTATATAAAAAATATTTGTCTTAGTTTAAAAAAATACAAATTTCTGCTAAATCAATTGATTAGTAGAGATTTTAAAGTAAAATATAAAAGATCTGTTTTAGGAGTATTGTGGAGTTTGCTATATCCAATACTAACAATGACAGTAATGGCTTTGGTTTTTTCAAATATATTTAAATTTAGCACTCCAGGAGTTAATTACTTAGTATATTTACTTACTGGATTAGTAATGTTTAACTATTTTAATGAAGCTTCTAATTTAGCAATGAGTTCGGTAGTAGCAAATTTCTCTTTGATAAACAAAATATATATTCCCAAATATATATTTCCAATTTCAAAGTGTCTATTTGTTGGAATTAATTTCTTATTAACACTAATTCCACTGTATATAATTATATTTATAACAGGAACACCTTTAAATATTTATCATTTACTGTTGCCATATGCATTTATATGTTTATTTATTTTTACAGTGGGAATGGGCCTAATATTATCTGCAGTATCTGTATTTTTAAGAGATATGTTTTATATATATGGAGTTGTTATGACACTTTGGATGTATATAACACCTATTATGTATGATATAAAAATGATATCAGAGGAATTGCAAATATTTTTCAAATTAAACCCATTATATCATTATATTAATTTCGCGAGAAGAATCATTTTATATAATGAAGTACCTACACCATTCACATTTGCAGTATGTGCTATAACAGCTATTTTGACGTTGCTTATTGGTGTAATAGTATTTAAGAAAAATCAAGATAAATTTATATATTATATATAGGAGGAAACATGATAAAAGTTAATGATGTATCAATGAGATTTAATTTGGGAATAGAGAAAAACTTTTCATTAAAGTTATTTTTTATAAATATATTTAAACATAAAAAAAAGGAGACTAAAAAAGATTTTTGGGCACTAAGAGATATTAACTTTGAAGTCAATAAAGGTGAAGTTGTAGGATTTGTTGGTAGCAATGGCGCAGGAAAATCAACATTATTAAAAATAGTTGCTGGTGTTATGAAACCAACTAAAGGTACTGTAGAAAAATATGGAAATATATGCCCTATGATAGAATTAGGCGCGGGTTTTGATATGGATCTTACAGCTAGAGAAAATATTTATTTAAATGGTGCAATATTAGGCTATTCAAAGGAATTTATAAATGAAAAATTTGATGCGATTGTGGAATTTTCTGAGTTGAAGGATTTTCTTGATGTTCCAGTTAGAAACTTTTCCTCAGGTATGGTAACTAGACTTGCATTTTCAATAGCAACTATTGTTGAGCCAGAAATTCTTATAGTTGATGAAATATTATCTGTAGGTGATATTGCATTTCAGCAAAAAAGTGAAAATAAAATGAGATCAATGATAAAAGGTGGTACAACAGTACTTTTTGTATCTCATTCATTAGATCAAATTGAATCTCTATGTGATAGAGTAATATGGTTAGAAAATGGAACAATTAAGAAAATAGGAAAACCAAAGGAAATTTGCCAAGAATATGAAAATTTTATGATGAAATAAAAGGAGAGGCTTATGAAAAAGATTAAAAAATATTTTAGTAAAGTTATAAATCATTACAAATATCATGGTTTTAGAGGGACAATGAATGCAATATTATATCAAGTAAAGCTAAAGTTGCACTTAGTTAAAAAGACAGGATATGTATCAATGTTTGAAAAATATAAAAATTTTAATCTAAATGATGAGGAAAAAAATGAAGATATATTATATAAAAATGGTAGAAATGTATATATCTTTGCAACTGTTCCATACTTTGATGTAGGAGGGGGGCAACGTTCTTCACAATTATCTAAAATTTATAATAAGATGGGATTTTCAGTATATTATATATATGCATATGAATGTAGTGAAGATAATATACCATTAATTTCAATACCAACAACATATCATAAATTAATTAGTAATGTAAGTTATGAGGAATTGGAGGATACAGTTAAAGAAGATGACTTATTTATTTTCGAAGCTCCAATTAAAATGTTTGACAAATTTTTAGCATTAGCCAAAATAAAAAATGCGAAGGTAGTATATGAAAATATTGACAACTGGGAAACTTCTTTAGGCTCTATGTTCTTCAATAGAGAAACGTTAATAATGATGCTTAACAATGCCGATATGATAGTTGCTACTGCAAAGAAACTTGTAGCACAGACTGAAGAATATGTAAAAAAATATTGTAAAGAACCAAAGAAGGTATATTACCTTGCAAATGCTGTAGATGATGAAATTTTTGAACCAAGAAAAACATATGAAAAACCAGAAGATATAAAAATAGGTGAAAAAACATTATTATATTATGGCTCATTATGGGGAGAATGGTTTGATTGGGATATAATAGAAAATATAGCTAAAAGTAATGAAAAAATAGCCATAAATTTAATAGGAGATTACTCTGGAATTCCTAATATAGTAGATAAAATGCCAAAAAATGTATATTTTTTAGGTATAAAAAAACAAATCGAATTACCAGCCTATTTACAATATACGGATTTTGCTTTACTACCATTTAAAGTTGGAAAGATAGGTGATTATGTATCACCTTTAAAAATATTTGAATATATTTCAATGAATATTCCTGTACTTGCTACAACATTACCAGACATACAAAATTATCCAAATGTGTATACAAGTTGTAATGCTGAAGACTGGTTAGAACAAATAAACAAATATAATAAAACTGATGAATCAACAGAATTAAGAGACAAATTTATAGATGAAAATAATTGGTATAATAGATGTACTTATATTTTAGATGTTTTATATCCAAAAGTAGCAGAGCGTGTAGATGATAATTTATATGGAAAAGTTTCAGTGGTTGTATTAAATTATAATAATAAAAAAGTCATAACACATTGTGTTGATACACTATTAAAATTTAATCTAAGATATAATTATCAAATAGTAGTTGTAGACAATATGAGTACAGATGGCTCTTATGAAATCTTGAGAGAAAAATATGGCAATAAAATAACTTTAGTTAGAAATGAAAAAAATGGATGCTCATCTGGAAGAAATCTAGGAGTAAAAAATGCTGATGGCAAATATATATTATTCTTAGACAGTGATGAGTGGATTTTAAATAAATATTGGCTAGATTCATATTTGAAAATGATATCAACAAATGACGCAATTGGTGCAATCGGATGGGGAGCTGGATGGTTTAATTCAAAAGGATTCTCATATAAAGTTGTTGATGCATATGAACATTTTTATATGCCACCTAATTCAATTGCTAGAAAAGATATTGGATATTTAGCAACATGTGGATTTATAATCGAAAAAGAATTGTTTAATAAAATTGGGGAATTCGATTTAAATTATGATCCAACATGTTATGAAGACACAGACTTATCATTAAAGGTAAGAAATATAGGAAAAGAAATATATTATTCTAAATATTTAGGAGTAGGACATTTACCACATCAAACAACAAAAAGTGGAACAAGTGCACATGATAAACTAATAAGAGAAAAAGGCGAGTATTTTCTTGAAAAATGGAGTAAGATAAATAAAAATTTAATATTCAAATATGTCAAATAAAAATGCTTAATTATAGTTTTATTAATTTATCGAAAGGAATGACAAAAAAATGAAAAAATTTAAATTACCGTCAATAATATTGTATGCTATTCCAATGCTAGTTATATTCGTATTCATGTTACTTGTATTTTATCCAGGAATAATGTCCCCTGATGCTATGGTACAGTGGAATCAAGTGCAAACCGGACAGATAGATAATTGGCATCCTGCATATGTAACAATTGGCATCTTGCTTTTAAGTAAGATTTGGAATTCACCTACTTTATATATAATATTACAAATTATAATAATTGCATTTGTATTTTCATATATGCTAACAAGACTAGAAAAATATTATAAATTGAGAAGAAGTTACTTATTTTTAGTATCTTGTATATTTGCAATAACACCATTAAATTTCAATCTTTCAGTAAATATGTTAAAAGACACATTATATGCATTTTGGATAGTATTATTTATTGCATTTATAATTGATATTATAAATGATAAAGAATGGATAAAAAATTGGAAACATGCTATAGCATTTACAATAACAGTATTACTTATTGTATTATATAGACATAATGGAATAATAGTTTCTGTATTAGGAATGTTAACAATAGGAATAGTTTACTGGAAGGAAAAAATGTTTAAAATTTCTTTTGCCTCATTTATAATTGTGTATATATTAATGACAACCTTAGGATTTAAAATATTAAATATCGAAGAAGCAAATTATGCTAATAAATATGCTCCAATTACACATTTTTTTGGAAGATTACTGATTAATGAAAAAGAATTTACAGAAGATGAAATGAATATATTAAAAGAATATGTTGATGTTGAAAGTTTAAAACAAAATTTTTCACAATACAATATGGATTATAGTATACAAGCTCAAAATACAGAGGCTCTAAAAAATGATGCAAAACCATATATAAAGTTATGTATAAGTAAAATGCTTCAATATCCTCAAGAATTAATAAAACAGTATATCAAGCTTACATCATTTTTCTATAGTCCATGGACAACCAATGGCTCATATGTTGCAGGTATGTTTACAGAAAGTGAGTTATATATATATGAAGATACGTATCCAGAGCTAAAGGAAAGTTCTAAATTTCCGGCTATAATAGAAAAAGTAAAAAATATTACAAGAACCTATCAAAGTGTAGGATTGGAAATATTAACAATGAGGCCAGCTATATATATGTATTCTAGTATAATAGCAATAATTATATTAGTACTTATAAAAAGAAATAAAAAATTGATATTACTAATATTACCATCTATATATAATACAATCAGTTTAATTCCATCTATGCCAGTACCATCAACAAGATATGTATATATAACATTTTTGACATTTTGGATTTTAGTTCCATGGTGCTTATATGAAATTTTGAAGTTAATAAAAAAAGAGTATAAAAATAATAAGGATGTGAATAATGAAGGATAAAATTGCAAAAATAATGAATGTATTAAAAAAGGATGGAATATTTAATACACTAAAAAAGATAAAAAAATATCTTTTTGCTAAATATGGAAGTAAAATTAATATTTTTTCAAAAATATATTATAAGGTTAATAAGGATAAATATTTAAAACTGATAGACGACATATTAAATACTTCATATGATAGAATAATAATTTGGAGAAGTGACTTTCGGTTGGAAAGTTCCACTTTTTCAAAGACCTCAACATATTTCGGTAAATCTTGCTAGAAATAAATGTCTAGTATTTTACGAAGTGACCACCATGACAGATGAGGTAAAAGATATAGAAAAAGTTGAAGATAACCTATATTTAGTAAATTTCAATAATGATGTTATAAAAAATATTATTTTTGATAAATTAAAAGAATCTAAATCTAATAAATATATTCAATTTTATTCTACGGATTATAGATTACCTTTGAAAGAAATTAAGAATTGTATAGATTTTGGATTTAAAATCATTTATGAATATATAGATGATTTAAATCCAAAAATAATTGGAACAAATGATATACCAAAAAATATGAAAGAAAAGTATGAGTATATGTTAAAAGATACAGAAAACGTTTTTGTAGTTGTAACTGCAGATAGATTAAAAGAAGATATATTAAAAAAGAGGGGAAAGGAAAAACTTACAGTTTCATCCAATGGAGTTGATTATGATCATTTTAAAAATTTGGATAACAAATTTGAATTTGATGATACATATAAAAAAATAATCAATTCGAATAAACCAATAATAGGATATTATGGAGCATTAGCATCTTGGTTTGATTATGACCTAATTAAATATTTAGCAGAAAAAAGAAAAGACTATAATATTGTATTGATTGGTGTAAAATATGATAGCTCATTAGAAGACGCAAATTTAGATAAATATGGAAATATACATTATTTAGGTTGTATGGATTATTCTATATTACAATATTATGCCAATAAATTCAGTGTATGTACAATACCTTTTATTATAAATTCAATAACAAAAGCAACTTCTCCGGTAAAATTATTTGAGTATATGGCTTTAGGAAAACCAATTGTAACAACTGCAATGCATGAATGCAAAAAATACGAGTCTGTAATGATTGCAAATGATAGAGAAGAATTTGTAAAACTAATAGACAAATCCATAAAGATGAATATAAAAAATGATAAAAATTATTTTGAGCAATTAGATAAAGATGCAAAACAAAATACATGGAATAAAAAATCACAAAAAATAATAGAGCTAATAGAAGAATACGAATAAATGATAGATTAAGAATGGGGGGAAAAGATGTGAATATATTAATAGTAAGTCAAAATTTCACTAGGGGAGGATTGGAAACTCAAATATATACACAATATACAACTATGAAAAATGAAAATAATTTTTCATTTGCATTTAAAAATTATAGTAGTAAATTAGATTTGAGTGGAGCAAAAATATATACAGATTTTAATTTTTCGTGGGATTCTTCAATAGAGGAATTTTGTAATGATGTTGAAAACTTAGTTGAGATAATTAAAAATGATAAAATTGATATTATTCATGCACATCCATTTTATTCTGTTTTTCCAGCTGTATTTGCTGCAAAAATAATGCAAATTCCAATTGTGTATACATACCATGGAGTCTTATCATTGAATTTTACTAATCAAATTAATGATAATATATTGTTTAAAGCTATGTTAGAAAGCGAAATTGATAAAGTCTTTTCAGTTTCTAAAACAGGCATACACTCAATGAGTAATATTGTAAATAATAGTAATAAGTTGGTATTTTTTCCAAATGCAATAGACTTAACAAAATATAAGAAAAATGTTGTTGTAAACAACAAAAGTTGGGCCTTAATATCTAGAATTGACGCAGATAAAGTATTAGAGATAAAGAAAATCATAAGTGCTATGGATGAAGTTGATATTGAAAAAATATGTATTTATGGTGATGGAGATAAAAAGAACGAATTAGAGCAGTTCATAAGTGACAATGGATTATGTAATAAAGTTATACTTATGGGGCATTGTGATAGCATATGTGATGAATTGAATGGTAAGTATAATGGCGTTTTAGGAACGAGTAGAGTAGCAATGGAAGCAATTGCAATGGGATATCCTATTATATTAGTAGGATATGGTAAAATTACAGGAATTATAGATTTAGAGATGTATAATTTGATAAAGGAAGAAAATTTTATAAATAAGACACTACAAGATATTCCAATAGATAAACTAAAGTTGCAAATACAAAATGTATATGCTGAAAAAGATTCAAGAGAAAAATTATATGAAATATTTAGTAAAGACTATTCTGCTAGTGAGTTGTACAAAAAGTACAAACAAGAAATAGAAAATACTAAAGTAATGAGTTCATATGATATCTTAAGAATATATAATGAAATAAAAGATTTAATAGAAACTTCTTTAAATGAAAAGATATATTCTAGTAGAGTAGTATATAACATCCTAAAAAAATATATACAATCAGAAACAACATCATATTTTCTAAAAGATGAGTTTCAAAAATATGATATGAGTTTTAATCAACAAGATTTATATTATAACATAGTAAACGAAATAGAACAATTAAAGGGTAGCATTGAAAAACAAAATGAAAATATTGAAAAAAATTATAATAGTATGATTGAAATTATAGAGAATCAAAATAAGGTATTCTCTGAACAGTTGCAAGGTCTGAATGAAAACATTAATTTTATTAAAGAAGAACAAGCAAATCTAGAAAATGAAATAAATGCAATAAGAGAAGAACAATCTAATTTACAAGATAAAATAAACATAAAATTTCTTGCTAAAAACAGTTGGAAGATTGCAAAAAATAAACTTAAAAAGTGAATTTAGAGGTGTATATGATAAAAGAAAAAATTTTAGGTTTTGATGTATGTAGTACAAGCAGTGATGAGTTAGTAAAAGAGATATTTCAAGATTATAGTAACAAAAAACAATCTGTAATTTTCAGTATTAATCCAGAGATTGTAATTAATAATTACAAAGATGAAGTTTATAAAGAGAAAATAAATGGTCAAAAATATCAAATTCCAGATGGAGTTGGTATAGTATATGCATCCAAAATTAATAAAGGAGAAATAAAAAACAGAATTGCTGGAATAGATTTTATGCATAGAGTTATAGAAGAATCTTTAAAATATAAATCAAAAATATATCTGTATGGTGCAAAAGAGAATATTATAGAATTGGCTAAAGAACAACTGCAAAAAAAATATGATGGATTGAATATTATAGGAGTATGTAACGGATATGTTGATGAAGAAACTGCAGTTCAAAATATAAACGAAGCTAGTCCAGATATATTATTTGTAGGATTAGGAAGCCCAAAACAAGAAAACTTTATTATCGAAAATAAAGATAAATTAAAAAGTGTAAAAATCTTTATGCCAGTTGGCGGAAGTTTCGACGTTATTAGTAATACATTAAGAAGAGCACCTGATTGGATTATAAATATAAATTTAGAATGGTTATATAGACTAATAAAACAACCTAAGCGAATATTTAGACAAATAAAGTTAATTAAATTTGTATGGATTGTTTTACTAGATAGAGTAAAAAACAAAAGGAGAAGATGATGATGTCAAAAATAAAGGTAATGACAATATTTGGAACAAGGCCAGAGGCAATAAAGATGGCCCCATTAGTTAAAGAATTGAAAAAAAGAGATGAAATTGAATGTATAGTGTGTGTAACAGCACAACATAGGCAAATGTTGGATCAAGTACTTAATACTTTTGAAATAAAACCTGACTATGATTTAGACATTATGCAACAAGGCCAGACATTATCAGATATTACAGCTAAAGCATTAAAGGGATTAGAAAATGTAATAGAAGAAGTAAAACCCAATATAGTTCTAGTTCACGGGGATACAACAACAACTTTTGCGGGAGCATTAGCAGCATACTATTGTCAAGTCGATGTAGGACATGTTGAAGCAGGTTTAAGAACATGGAATAAGTATTCACCTTTTCCAGAAGAAATGAATAGACAAATGGTTGGAGTAATTGCAGACATGCATTTTGCTCCAACGGAAAATAGTAAAAAAAGCCTAATAAAAGAAGGGAAAAAAGCAGAAAATATTTATGTAACAGGTAATACAGCAATAGATGCACTAGCTACTACAGTCAATGAATCATATCAAAATGATATATTTGATTGGGTTGGTGATAATAGATTAATTCTTATTACCGCTCATAGAAGAGAAAATCTTGGAGAGCCTATGAGAGGTATGTTTAAAGCAATAAAAAGAATTTTGAATGAATTTAATGATGTAAAGGCAATATATCCTGTTCACTTAAATCCAAAGGTTAGAAATGTAGCTAATGAAGTGCTAGGAAATAATGATAAAATAAAATTAATAGATCCATTGGAAGTAATTGATTTTCATAATTTTTTAGCAAGGTCATATTTAATATTAACAGATAGTGGGGGAATTCAGGAAGAGGCCCCATCATTGGGAAAACCAGTACTAGTACTTAGAGATACAACAGAAAGACCTGAAGGAATAGATGCTGGAACATTGAAGCTTGCGGGTACTAACGAAGATACAATTTATAAGATGACTAAGGAGCTTTTGGAAAATAGGAATGAATATATGAAAATGAGTAAAGCTTCCAATCCTTATGGAGATGGACAAGCAAGTAAAAGAATTGCTGATGCAATTATAAAAAAATATTCTAACTAAACATTTTTTAAGTGAGGTAAAAATTATGTGGGGAGATATATCAATAGCATTCTTGTTAGCATTTGTAACTGCATTTGTTGTAACACCATATACAATTAGATTAGCAAATAGAGTTGGAGCAATAGATTTACCAGATAAAAGAAGGGTAAATGAACAACCAACACCAAGACTTGGAGGCATTGCTGTAATTGTGGGATTTTTAGTGTCATGTATTTATTTAATATCAGTGATGACACTAGAGAACACATTGGATTTATTTGGAGAGGAACAATATTTTCATAAACTTTTAGGTTTATTTTTAGGAATATTAGTGTTATTTATATTTTGTTTTATAGATGATGTAAAGGGGTTACCTGCAATAATTAAATTAATTGGACAAACTATTGCAGCTATTATAGTTGTTGTATTCGGTATACAAATTAATAACATAAATATTCCGTTTTTAGAGCAAACATTAAATATAGATAATAATATATATATATATATTATTTCGGTAGCTTGGATTGTTGGAATAACTAATGCTATAAATTTAATAGATGGATTAGATGGTTTATCTTCTGGAATAACATTGATTTCATGTTTCTCATTAATAATAGTATTTACAATGAATCAATCTCCTGTTATATCAATTGTTTTAATAACAGCACTAGCAGGTGCAATAGTTGGTTTTATTCCATATAATTTTAATCCTGCTAAAACTTTTATTGGTGATACTGGTGCACAATTTTTAGGTTTTGCACTTGCAGTAATTTCAATTATGGGAACTGCAAAAACTTATACTTTACTGGTTTTAATTTCACCTTTAATAATACTTGCTTTGCCTATTGCTGATACATTATTTGCAATAGTTAGAAGAATAATAAAGGGAAAGTCTATAAAAGCTGTTTTTTCACCAGACACAGGACATTTACACCACAAATTGATGAAAAAGGGGTATACACAAAAACAAGCAGTATTAATTCTTTATGGAATTAGTGCATGTTTAGGAATGTTTGCAATAATTCTATTAGAAAGTGGAATATGGAAAGCAATTTCATTTGCTCTGATGATAATTGCGGTGATTTCAATAGGGTACAGGGACTTTCACAAATCAAAGGTAGAAAAAGATAATATATATAAAAATTGAGTAATTAAAAATTATACCATAAAGGAGAAAATCATGTTAGAAAAGAGGAAAAAAATAATGGAAATAATATTAGTTTTAATTTACTTAGTATTGACTGTTTCAGGGTTAATTCTAATGAAAAAGGGTGGAAATTCAGGAACCTTCAAACTAAATAGTGGAGATATATCCTTTACAATAA
Organism: uncultured Clostridia bacterium; assembly: GCA_947624525.1. Lineage (GTDB taxonomy): Bacteria > Bacillota > Clostridia > TANB77 > CAG-508 > CAG-492. Next base: position 21,861 of record CANQKT010000007.1, read on the forward strand.
ATTGGATAAGTGCACTAGGATTTGTATGTTATTTATTTAGCTTTTTACTTTTTACAAGAATTGTAATAATGTTTGATTTAAGTTACATAATGCCAATTGTTACAGGTATAGTACAAATATTAACTCTAGTTAGTGCAGCTGTTTTCTTTAAAGAAGAAATGTCTAAGCAAGGAATTATAGGAGCATCAATAATTATAATAGGAATTATAATAATGAACTTTAAAAAATCATAAGAAAAATAAAAAGGTAAATTAGGTGAATTAAATGAACAAAGAATTACAAGAAAAAAATGTAATGGACAGTGATGCAAAAGGATTAGAAACAATAAAAAGCGATACGAAAAGCGATACGAAAAGCAATACAAAAAGCTTAGAAGCAATAAAAACAGAGAATGAGGTTGAACTAAAAAAAGATATATTGCAAGGAAACAATATCTTGCCAGCAAATAAAGAAGAAGTAGCAGTTGATAATATTATATCAAAAATTACAAACACCAGATTATTTACTATTTTAATAGGAATAATATTGCTACTAAAAACAATGCTATTATATAAAGGATCACTCTACGTTAACCAGAAGCTAGAATGGGAGATTTTATTTCCACTAATATATATGGCAGGCTTGTTTGTATCAATATTTATAACAATACCAATGTTATTAAAACCAAAGGCTAGATTTTGGACGACACTAGTTGTAGACTTTCTTATAAGTACATTATTATGTGTAAACGAAATATATTATGGATACTCATCAAATTTAGTATCCATTTCCCAAATATCTAATTTGCAATACGAAAAAGAAATTTCATCAAGTTTACCAAACCTAATACATATAAAACAATTACTATATTTTATAGATATAATATTAATACTAATTTTAGTAATAGGCAAAAAAATAAAAATAAATAAAAAAGCTAAATTTAACTATATACCGGGAATAATTTTTACAATAGGAGTAGTAATTATTTCATGGAATTTTGTACCTAAATGGATATCTAATGCAAGTATTCATCAATATAATAAAATTCTGCAAATTGAAGCCTCAAGCATATATGGATATCATTATATAGATATAAAAAATAATTTCAACATGAAAAAAAATGTGAAATACAAAACAAAACAGTCAGTATTAGAAGCATATAATAGTTTAAAAGAAAAGTATAACTCAAAATACAATTTATTATATGACTTAGCAGAAGTATCAAAAGACAAAAATGTTATAATAGTTCAATTAGAATCAGTACAAAACTTTGTTGTAAATAGAAAAATAAATGGACAAGAAATTACACCAAATCTAAATAAATTCATTAATGAAAATATAGAATTTACAAATATGCACAATCAAAGTTATTCTTCAACAGCTGATTCAGAATATGGTGTTATGAATTCATTATATCCTTTGGAAAATGGAATGTCTTTTGCACAATATCCATCTAATGAGTATAATGATATTTATCAAAATTTTAAACAAAATGAATACATAACAACCTATATTCATGGAAATTATGGGGGGTTTTGGAATAGAAAAGCTGTATATTCAAGACTAAAAATAGATAATCTATTGTTTGATGAAGTTTTTGATGAAGAAACAGAAAGAATAAATGAGTATATTTCAGATGAAGAACTATATAAAAAAGTAATTCAAGAATTAAAAGGTTATGATGATAAATTTTTTATTAATATAATTTCTGCATCATCACACATTCCCTTTGAACTAGAAGGAATTCAAGATCGAGAGAATAAATTACATTTTGATCCAGGGGAAGAATATAGAGACCAGTTTTTTGGAAATTATCTTGAAGCTGTAAATTATGCAGATTATGCCTTTGGTCTATTTATCGAAGATTTAAAGAAGGAAAATCTATATGATGATACTGTAATTTTGGTATATGGAGATCATGCAGGTTTACAAATGTATAACTATGAGATGCAAGATTTTATAAGAGAAAAAAATCCAGAATTAAATGACATTCAAACACAAATAAATTACTCAAATGTTCTATGTGGATTAAAAATTCCAGAAGTAGAAGCAATGAAGATAACTAAACCAGTTAGTAAGTTGGATATAAAGCCAACTCTGTGTGAATTATGCGGAATAGAAGATAAATTTTCACTTGGAATGAGTATGTTTTCAGATAAGGACTTTGTGTGCTTAAATAACGGAAAAATTATAACTGATAAGTATTTTTACGATGGAAACTGGTATTTAATTGAAACTGGGGAACAATTAGATATGTCTAATATATCACAGGAAGAAGCAGATAAATTAAATGATTATAGTGATTCTTTACAAAAAGAATTGGACATCTCTTTATCAATTAATATCCTGAACTTATTAAAGGAATAGTTAATTACATATGTAAAGATAGAAAAGGCAAGAATGGAGGATGTAAAAATGGAAGATGATAGATTATTACGACCAGATTTGGAAGATCTTAGCGAAGAAAGACTAGAGACCTCATTAAGACCAAGATTTTTGAATGAGTACATTGGCCAATCTAAGGTAAAAAACAACATGAAAATTTACATAGAAGCTGCTAAAAAAAGAAAAGAACCATTAGATCATGTTTTATTATATGGTCCTCCGGGTTTAGGAAAAACAACATTAGCTAATATAATTTCAAACGAAATGAATTCAAATATAAAAGTTACATCAGGACCTGCTATTGAAAAAGCAGGAGATTTGGCTGCATTATTAACTAATCTACAAGAGTTTGATGTATTGTTTATTGATGAAATTCATAGGTTAAATAAAAATGTAGAGGAAATTTTATATCCAGCCTTAGAAGATTTTACCTTGGATATTATAATAGGAAAAGGCCCTACAGCAAAATCAATAAGAATAGATCTTCCTAAGTTTACTTTAATTGGTGCAACAACAAAAGCAGGAAGTTTATCAACTCCATTAAGAGATCGCTTTGGAATTGTAGATAGATTAGAATTATATAATATAGCAGAATTAGCTTTTATAATTAAACGTTCAGCAAAAATTCTAAATATTGAAATAGATGATGAATCTGCAAATGAAATAGCAAGAAGATCTAGAGGAACTCCAAGAATTGCGAATAGACTTTTAAAACGAGTTCGTGATTATGCGGCAGTTTTAAGTGATGGAAATATAAATTTGAAGGTAGCTAAAACTGCCTTAAATAGGCTAGAAATAGATGAAATGGGATTAGATGAAATAGATAGAAAATTATTAGATGTAATGATTACAAAATATGCAGGAAGACCAGTAGGAATTGATGCCTTGGCAACAACTATAGGAGAAGAAGTAGATACGTTAGAAGATGTATATGAACCCTATTTAATTCAAATTGGCTTTATTTCTAGAACAGTGAGAGGGAGGATTCCACTACCTCCAGCATATGAACATTTGGGATATGAGAAATTGTAACTTGAAATTTGCAATATTTTTGATATAATATACACAATATAAAAAATCGAAAGGAATGAAAACATATGTATAGAGATCACAATTGTGGAGAATTAACAATAAAAAACGTAGGTGAAAAAGTAGTACTTGCAGGCTGGATTCAAAGAATTAGAAATTTAGGTGCTATGAAATTTATAGATTTAAGAGATCAATTTGGTATAACGCAAATAGTAATATCAGACAATGAAGACATACAAAAACAGGCAGAAGAACTAGTAACAGAAACAGTTATTCAAGTTACAGGAATAGTTGTCGAAAGAAGTAGTAAGAACGAAAAAATCCCAACAGGAGAAATTGAAATAGACACACAAAATATAGTTGTTTTAGGGAAATGTAAATCAACACTTCCTTTTGAAGTAAATTCAGAAAAAATAGATATAAACTCCGTTAGAGAGGATTTAAGATTAGAATATAGATTTTTAGACTTGAGAAATGAAAATTTGCATAACAATATATTACTACGCTCAAAAATTTTGAAATTTTTAAGGGATAAAATGGATGAATTAGGTTTTTGTGAAATACAAACACCAATTTTAGCGAATTCATCACCAGAAGGAGCACGTGATTATTTAGTACCAAGTAGATTACATCCAGGAGAATTTTATGCACTTCCACAAGCACCTCAACAATTTAAACAATTATTAATGGTATCAGGCTTTGATAAGTACTTCCAAATTGCTCCATGTTTTAGAGATGAAGATCCAAGAAGTGACAGAGCACCAGGAGAATTTTATCAATTAGATTTTGAAATGAGTTTTGCTGAACAGGAAGATATATTTAAAATATTAGAAGATGTATATGCATCAACCTTTAAGAAATTCACAAATTGGAAGGTTGATGATGGACCATTTATTAGAATTCCATACAAAGAAGCAATGGAAAAATATGGTATAGATAAACCAGATTTAAGAAATCCACTAATAATACAAGACGCAACTAAAATATTTGAAAATACTGAATTTAATGCGTTTAAAGGCAAAACAATAAAAGTTATTGTTGTTCCAAATGGAGCTGAACAAGGAAGAAAATTCTTTGATAATATGTCCGAATTTGCTGTAAATGAATTAGGTGCAAAAGGATTAGCATGGACTAAATTTGATAATGAAAATAATGTAACTGGAGGAATTGCTAAGTTCATAACAGATGATGTAAAAATAGCGTTACAAGAAAATCTAGGAGTAAAACAAAATGATAGCCTTTTCTTTGTTGCAGACGAATTTAGTGTAGCTCAGAAAATAGCTGGATTGGTAAGAATTGAACTAGGTAATAGATTAGATTTATTAGAAAAAAATTGCTATAAATTCTGTTTAATAGTTGATTTCCCAATGTACGAGCTATCAGATGAAGGAAAAATAGATTTTAATCATAATCCTTTTTCAATGCCACAAGGAGGAATGGATGCTTTATTAAATCAGGATCCGCTTGAAATAGTAGCATATCAATTTGATGTGGTATGTAACGGATTTGAAATGGCTTCAGGTGCTGTGAGAAATCATGATGTGGATATTATGAAAAAAGCATTTAAAATAGCTGGTTATAGTGAAGAAGATGTTGAAAAACGATTTGGTGCACTATACAAAGCTTTCCAATATGGAACACCACCACATGCAGGAGCAGCACCTGGAATAGATAGAATGATAATGTTGATTTCTGATTCACAAAATATTAGAGAGGTTATAGCTTTTCCTAAAAACAAGAAGGCAAGGGATGTTTTAATGGGGGCACCATCAGTGGTTGCACCAGAACAATTAAGAGATGTTCATATATATACCAAAGAATAATACATAACTTTTCAATTGGACTACTCTACAATCATTTTATGAAAAAAGTATTACTAGTAAATGATAAAGGAGAAATGAGATGGAAGAAATACAAAATACCGAAATTGTAAAATATTCTAAAATCATTAGAAAAGTTGACCAGATAACAGAATATGATCTATTTGAAGTTGAAGTTACATTTAAGGATGGACAGACTAAAATGTATAATATATATACAGAGCCCGGACTACTTGATTTTATTGCAGATGAAGAACCACATAGACAGCAGGAATTAGTTAATTGGTTTTTAATTGAAAGGGTTTTTAATAAAGGTGGTTTGTTGGAAGAACAAAATAATAGTGAATATATATATGCTGGTAAAATAGAAAGAAATTCTAATGGAAGGTATGTAGCAGATTCGTATGTATGTATAGACCCAGAAAGTGGACTAACTCGTAAGCAGATGTTTGAGCAAAGTCTTAGTGACATAATTAATGCAAATGAAGAAAATGAACCAAATTTAAAAAAAGATAACGAAAATAATACTGAAAATAATTTTGAAAATACAAAAACAGATTCTAATTCAAAAAGTATAAAAGGGAAAAATTATGCTATAAGTGACATTCATGGAATGTATGGTTCATATATTGAAGTTGTTTCAAAATTAAAACCAGAAGATACTTTATATATAGTTGGAGATGTTATAGATAGAGGTCCAAATGGAATAAAAATTATTATGGATATTATAGAAAAACAAGCTGATACTCAAAATAATCCAAATATAGTTTTTCTTTGTGGTAATCATGAATGGGAATTTTACAAAAATATTGAAAGATTTTTCAATGGAATTGATCTTTTATCTACAGAGGAACTAGCTACTTGTTCTGATAGAAAAAGAGCCAACATTTTATGTAAATATCTAGAACTGAGAAATTTATCTCATGAAAGCAAAGTAAAAGTACAGAATATGGTTGAAAAGTTAAAAGAAGAAAAAAAACAAGGTAAATTAGCACGGACCTAAGGAATTATGGCAATTAAAAAATGCAAGGGATCTTTATAAAAAATATAATAAAGAAAAAGTAAAATCTGATAAAGAATATGAAAAATATATAGGCCCTATGAAAATTCAGGATTATAATAGATTATTTGATATGTGGTTAAATCAAAATCATGGAAAAGAAACATTTCTAGAATTCATCAAATTAGAGTCTATAGATAGAAAAAAAGTGATGGATTTTATATTAAATTCTCATTTGCATTTAGAGAAAAATATAGGAGATAAAAAGGTATTTTTTGTACATGCAATTCCACCAAGTAGCCCTGATATGATGAAGGAATTAATAGAGAATAATTACACATTAGGTGAAGCAATTCATAAAAATCGTTATTTCTTGTTAAAAAGAGTTCTAGAGGAAAGAAATGATAAAAATTTTGATTTGACTAAACAATCTGGACATTTTGTTATATGTGGACATAGCCCTGTAGATGAACTTGTACATAAACAAGACTCACATATTATGATTGATTCTGCTTGTGGTCATAAATGGTATGATAAAGGATTACCAAAGGAAGGAAGATTGGCATTATATTGTATAGAAGATGACAAAGTAGTTTATTTTCCTCAAAAAGAAGATATTGATATTGAAAAAATAAAAAGCAAAGGAAAGGAAGAAATATGAGATATCCAAAATTTATAAAAAGCGGAGATTGCATAGGAGTTCCAGCACCATCAAGTGGAGCATATGATGATTTTCATGTAAGAAAATATGAGAATGCTAAAATGAATTTAGAAAAATTAGGATATAAAATAGTTTTATCTGAAAATATTAATAAATCAGAAAAATGTAGAAGTGCTTCAGCTGTAGAAAGAGCGGAAGAAATTAATAAAATGTTTGAAGATAAAAGTATAGATTTTATAATGTGTGCTGCAGGTGGAGAATTTTTGGTCGAAATTCTTCCATATGTGAAATTTGAAAAAATGCTTACAAATCCTAAATTTATTCAGGGTTTTTCAGATCCAACAGGCTTGCTATTTCCATTAACAACAAAATATGATATAGCTACAATTTATGGAAATAATTTTGGAGATTATGGTACAATTGAATATGACAGAAGCATAACTGATAATTTAGAAATATTAAAAGGAAATATGATAACTCAAAATAATTATGAAATGTTTGAAAATGAAAGAGCAGAGTATGTGACAGGTTTAGAGGGGTATAATTTTACAACTAAGGTTGAGTGGAAAACTTTAAATGGAAAAAAAGCAATTATGAGCGGAAGAATTATAGGCGGTTGTTTAGATATTATAGCTGAAATTGTAGGTACTAAATATGACGGAACAAGGAATTTTATAGAAAAATACAAAGATGATGGGATTATATGGTATTTTGATAATTGTGAATTATCAAAAGAAGAACTTATTCGTACTTTATGGAAGTTAAATGAGTTTGAATATTTTAAATATACTAAAGGAGTTATATTTGGAAGAAATGGGGTTGAAACTTCAATTCTTGATTATACAATGGAAGAGACTATTAAAGATAGTGTTATAGGTAAATTAAATGTTCCTATAATTTATGATGCTGATGTGTCTCATAGGGGACCTTGTTTGACTATTGTAAATGGTGCTGTTGCAATTGTGGAAAGTGAGGGCGGCAAGGGAACAATTAAATTTATGTTAAATTAAAATATGGTTTGAGAAAATTGTGTACGCTCCTTAAATTCCTGAAGGAGCGTTATAAAGTTTATTATAAATATTTCTTTAAGGTTTCTACACTGTCTTCTTGCATGGTAACAAAATCGTTTAGGATATTTTCTACATCTGGCTCTATATTATTATTTTGATTTATTAAGCGCCTGCCTTCAATTATTCCCATATTTGTTCCTTGCATTAATAACTCAGATAATTTTGAAGTAGTATCATCTGTCATTGTTTTCATCTGAATGCCATACCATGTCATCATTTTGTTCATTGCATTTGTTTCATGTGGTTCTTTTGAGCTATAGTTTGAGTACAATTCATTTACTCGTGTTGATATTTCTTTGTATTTATTGTATTCTACATTTAATACTTGTTTGAAATCTCCATCTTTTACTTTTTCACTAACATAAGAGATAGCATCCATTCCCATAGTAGCCCCTTTGTTCACTTCATCTAAAATATTTAAGTTTTGATTTTCCATTTTCATACCTCCAATTTTTTATATCTAGTATGTGTGTTTCTAAAAAAAATATTCCATAATTTTACCATTATATGTTGCCGAGAGAAATAAAATAATAAAAATAAAAAAACTTGCCAAATATCAAAAACAATATTATAATAGCATTAATAAAATTTAATTGCGTTTTAAAAAGAAAAAAGTAATAATTTTGCGGTTACAAAAAGAAAAAGAGATAGGGGAATGTATTATGACATTATTTGAAGAACTAAAATGGAGAGGACTAATCAAAGATATTTCAAGTCCTGAACTAGAGAAAAAATTAAATGAAGGAGGAATGACTTTTTATATAGGAACAGATCCAACTGCTGATAGTTTGCATGTTGGACATTTATCAAGTTTTTTAATATCTAAAAGATTAAAAGAGGCAGGACATCATCCTATTCTATTGGTTGGAGGAGCTACAGGAATGATTGGAGATCCAAGACCAACATCTGAAAGGGCAATGATTTCAAAAGAACAGGTCAATAAAAATTTTGAAGCTTTAAAAAAACAAGCAGAGGAAATTTTTGGATTTGAAGTTGTAAACAATTATGATTGGATAAAAGAGATTAATATAATTGATTTTTTAAGGGACTATGGAAAATTCTTTAATGTTAATTATATGCTTGATAAGGATATTATAAAACGTAGATTAGAATCAGGAATTACATATGCAGAATTTTCGTATATGATATTACAGGCTCTTGATTTTAAACATTTACATGATACTAAAGGAGTTACTTTACAATGTGCAGGTTCTGATCAGTGGGGAAATATTACTTCAGGTATAGATTTAGTTAGAAAAACAACCGGTGATGAAGTATATGCATTTACAATGCCACTAGTTACAGATTCTCAAGGTAAAAAGTTTGGAAAAAGTGAAGGAAATGCTGTATGGTTAGATAAAACTAAAACATCAAGTTATAAATTATATCAATTCTTTATAAATGTTGAAGATTCAATGGTTATAGATTACTTGAAAATCTATACATTTTTGTCAAAAGAAGAGATAGAAGAATATGAAAGAAAAAATAAAGAACATCCAGAATTAAGAGAGGCACATAAGGCTTTAGCTAGAGAAATTATAACATTTTTGCATGGAAAAGATGAATATGAAAAAGCTGTTAAATTAACAGAGAGCTTATTTAACAATAAATTTAAAGATCTATCAAAAGAAGATATAGAAGATTTATTTGGTAATCAAGATATTTATCAAGTTGAAAGTGGTGTAAATATTGTAGATTTTATAACTGATATGGGTGTTGTAAAAAGTAAAAGAGAAGCGAGAGAATTTATTAGAAATGGTGCAATTTCAATAAATGGGGATAAGATAGATGATGATCAATTAGTAGTAACTGATGATATGTTTATTGATAACACATATATTATCGTGAAAAAAGGAAAGAAAAATTATTTTACTGGACAAAAAAAATCATAAATGATAAACTATAAACAAGTCAAATGACGAAGTATCTTTCAAAAATCTTATTATAATTAAGGAGGATTTTTATGAGCTATTTTGAAGGAAGCAAAATTCAAGTGGATACTACTGATAGTACCACGCGAATGGGAGAAAGGTACGTTATAAACTTAAGAATTGCTGGAGAATATGGCTTTGTAAATGAAGCTAAAGTCATAATGAACCAGCAAAAAGGCACAAATGAAAGAGAAATAGAGATGGATTATATTTCAACTGATAAAAATGACATGAATCTTTTTTCATGTGAGGTTTACTTTGGAAACACAGGTCTTTACTATTTCTGTTTCAAGCTAATCATAAACGGTAGTACAAAATGGATAAAGTATAATAAGAAACGCAACTGTGCATGTATGACAGAAAATAATATGCCATATTGGACAATTACTGTTTATGAGAAGGATTATCATGTTCCAGAGTGGGCAAAAGGCAAAATTATGTATCAGATATTTCCAGACAGATTTTTTAGAAGCAAAGAATACATGCCAGAAAACATTGAAGGAAGAGTAACCAAAAAGTGGGGCGAAGTTCCAAATTGGAAACCAGATGAAATTGATGGAAAAATCCATAACAATGATTTTTTCATGGGAAATTTAAAGGGAATTACAAACAAACTTGATTATCTAAAGGAATTAGGAGTTGAGATAATTTATCTAAATCCTATATTCATGAGTCAGTCTAATCACCGTTATGATACAGCTGATTATGAGATCATTGATCCATATTTAGGAAACAATGACGACATGATAGAATTATGTGATGAAGCTCATAAGCGTAAAATGTTTATTATTATTGATGCGGTTTTCAATCATACAGGAAATGATAGCAAATATTTTAACGAGTTTGGTACATATGATTCAATAGGTGCGTATCAAAGTACGCAATCACCATATTATAATTGGTACAAGAAAGATAGCAAAAGTAATTTTAAATACTGGTGGGGCTTTAAAAATCTTCCAGTATGTGATGGAAGTAATACTGATTGGCAAAATTTCATTTACGGTAAAGGTGGAGTAATTGACAAGTGGTTTTCCTTTGGGATAGACGGAATAAGACTTGATGTTGCTGACGAACTAACTGATGAATTCATTGAGAATGTAAGAATTGCGGTAAAACGCAATAAGGAAGATGGATTTATAATAGGTGAAGTATGGGACAATGCAATAACCAAAGAAGGCTATGGAAAACAGCGAACCTACCTACTTGGTAAAGGACTAGATTCTGTAATGAATTACCCCTTTACAAATGCAATTTTAAAATATGTTAGGTTTGGAAAATATGAGTACTTTGTTGAAACACTGAATGAAATATTGTCTGAATATCCAAAAGAAGTAATATTTTCATTAATGAATAGTTTGTCTACTCATGACATTACTAGGGCAATGACTACCTTAGTTGGCGACGGAATTCAAAAAAATGAATTTAACTGGGTATGGGATGTTCCATACAGTAGAAATTTGCAATTTGCTCACAACAAATTGGATACACAAAAATATGAAAAATCTAAGAAACTTATGAAAATAGCAACAACAATTCAATATTTCTTACCGGGAAATCCATGTATTTATTATGGTGATGAAGTGGGAATGTATGGTTATAGAGATCCATTTAATAGAATGTGTTTTCCATGGGAAAACATTGATGAAGAAATGCATACATTTTACACTGAACTTGGAAAGGTAAGAAATAAACTAACTTTTCTTGCAAAGGCCGATATAAAAATAGTTGAAGCAACAAAAGATATGTTAGCTTTTGAAAGGTATAATGAAAATGAAAAAGTATTAATAGTTGTAAATCGTTCAGAAAATGAAATTAAAGCAAATATACCAAAATTCTATGAAAAAGGTAAAACAATATTTGAGATAAATTCCAACAAGGATGTATTGTCAAATTATGGAATATTAATAAAAACTTCAAAATTATAATAAAACCTCCTTATTAGGAGGTTTTATTATAATTTACAAAATATTGGTAATACTATATAAAACAGCTGTAAAAAAAATATGGAAATAATTAGTAAAAAATTTAATATATTTTCTTGCTATTTTGACTTTTCTAGTGTATTATTATATAAGTAAATAAAATAGACAAAGTATTATATGTGAATGAAAGGAGTAAAATATATATGAAAAAGATAACACAAGTGGTACTTATAGTGTTTTTCATGTTCATGTGTTTTTTTTCAACTGTGTATGCTGATTCAGATACATTACAGGGTGACAGTGCGGGACCAGTATATGAATTAAAGAAACATGAAGAAGCAACACTAGATGGTTATAAGAAAAAATACAAGTCAGATACTTATGGAGTAACAGCATATATACTAGACAGGATAAGAATATTCAGTATACCATTAGTATTTATTGGAATAGCATTTAGTGCAGTATATCAATATGTAATAGGTCTTAAAAGACTGGATGTTAGAGATAAAGGCTTCAATAGTATGATAGCTATAATCACTATTGGAATTATATGTCAGATTCTTCCTCTGGTGTTTGCCATAGTGGTAACAAACACAGGAAATTAATAAAAAATAATAATTGGAGGTATTACAAATGAAAGTTTTATTTGCAGTGAATGATGAAAAAGATGCAGAAGCAATTACTAGGTTTTATCAAAAGGAGTATAAAGAAATCATATCTAGTAAGACGGTTTTTTATTTTAATGCAATAATAAAAGAATTACAAAAGGATAAAACATATGATAGGATAGTCATAAGTGAAGATTTAGAATTAATAGCTAATGATAATTATCAAGCAGTAGATAAATTTATATTTGATAAAATGGATAATATCAGTGATGAAGCAACAAATGTAGAAGGAAATGATATTCCGATAATATTATTAGGGATGGATAGACGTACTAAAAATGATCCATTATTATTAAAGTTATTTGGATTAGGGTTATATAATGTCCTAGTGGGACAAGATAGAAGCATTCAAAAAGTATGTAATTTGATATATAGACCTAGAACTAAAAAAGAAGCTAAAGCATACTACAATGTAGAGGCTGAAAATGTTAGTTATAATACAGAAAGTAAAAGTGTGGTTAGTGAAAATGAGATACAAAATATTTTAAATCACTATCAAAGAATAGGAAGTAATATTCCTAAATGTGTTCAAAGTTTTGATAGTATAGTGTCTCAATATTCTAAAGAACAAATTAAATTAATAATAGATGTATTGCCTAATAAAGTAAAAGTCATACTTGAAGAAAATTCAGATGCATACAGAAAAATAATGGGAATAAAGGGCAAGAAGACTGCTGGTACAAGTCAATTACGTAAAACTGAATATATAGAAAAAGAGATTAATTCTGGAAATAAATTAACTAAACCAGTAATAATTCCATCAGCAGTTGGCTCAAAAAGTGTTACTAAAATGAAAAAACAGATTAATCAAGATGAAATAAAAGCAAAGGAAAAAGGAAATGAAAAATCAGCACAATTAGAGACTAGAAAAAAAGAAAAACAAAGATTAGCTATGGAAAAGTCAAAAGCAGAGGAAGAAAATAGAAAAAAAGAAGAAGAAAAAATGGCAAAAGAGAAGGCAGAAGCAGAGGCTAAGAAAAAGGAACAAGAAAGAATAGCAAAAGAGAAGGCAAAGGCAGAAGCAGAGGCTAAGAGAAAGGAAGAAGAAAGAATAGCAAAAGAGAAGGCAAAGGCAGAAGCAGAGGCTAAGAGAAAAGAAGAAGAAAGAATAGCGAAAGAGAAGGCAAAAGCAGAAGCAGAGGCTAAGAGAAAAGAAGAAGAAAGAATAGCGAAAGCAGAGGCAGAGGCTAAAAGAAAAGAAGAAGAAAAAATAGCGAAAGAGAAAGCAAAAGCAGAAGCAGAAGCTAAGAGAAAAGAAGAAGAAAGAATAGCAAAAGCAGAAGCAGAAGCTAAGAAAAAAGAAGAGGAAAGAATAGCAAAAGAAAAGGCAAAGGCAGAAGCAGAAGCTAAGAGAAAGGAAGAAGAAAGAATAGCAAAAGCAGAAGCAGAGGCTAAGAAAAAGGAACAAGAAAGAATAGCAAAAGAGAAAGCAAAGGCAGAAGCAGAAGCTAAAAGAAAAGAAGAAGAAAGAATAGCAAAAGCAAAAGCAGAAGCTAAGAAAAAGGAAGAAGAAAGAATAGCAAAAGAGAAAGCAAAGGCAGAAGCAGAAGCTAAGAGAAAAGAACAAGAAAGAATAGCAAAAGCAGAAGCGGAAGCCAAGAAAAAGGAAGAAGAAAGAATAGCAAGAGAGAAGGCAAAGGCAGAGGCAGAAGCTAAGAAAAAGGAAGAAGAGAGAATAGCACAAGAAAAGGCAAAGGCAGAAGCTAATAATATTGATTCTGATCAAACAGAAAAGAAAAGAAGAGGAAGACCACGTAAAAACGCAGAAAATGAAGAAACTGACCTAGAGGATGTTCCAGTAAAGAAAAGAAGAGGAAGACCACGTAAAAATGTAGAAGATGAAGAAGATATAGAAGATAAGGTACTTTTCAATGATGAAAACTTATTAGAATATGATGAAAATAAAGAAGATAATGAGAAAAAATTATTAGAGATTAAGGATAAAGAGAATGAAGAAGAAAATGATGATTTACTAGATTTTGATGAAGAAAACAATGAAGATGTACTAGACTTATATGAAGATGAGGAAGAAGAAGACAACGACGATTTACTTGACCTTGATGAAGATGAAGAAGAGGAAGAAGACAACGACGATTTACTAGATTTTGATGAAGACGAAGAAGAGGAAGAAGACAACGACGATTTACTAGATTTTGATGAAGACGAAGAAGAGGAAGAAGACAACGACGATTTACTAGATTTTGATGAAGATGAAGAAGAAGAGGAAGACAACGACGATTTACTAGATTTCGATGAAGATGAAGAAGAGGAAGAAGACAACGACGATTTACTAGATTTCGATGAAGATGAAGAAGAGGAAGAAGACAACGACGATTTACTAGATTTCGATGAAGATGAAGAAGAGGAAGAAGACAACGACGATTTACTTGACCTTGATGAAGATGAAGAAGAGGAAGAAGACAACGATGATTTACTAGATTTTGATGAAGACGAAGAAGAGGAAGAGGACAACGACGATTTACTAGATTTTGATGAAGACGAAGAAGAGGAAGAAGACAACAACGATTTACTAGATTTTGATGAAGACGAAGAAGAGGAAGAAAACAACGACGATTTACTAGATTTTGATGAAGACGAAGAAGAGGAAGAAGACAACAACGATTTACTAGATTTTGATGAAGACGAAGAAGAGGAAGAAGACAACAACGATTTACTAGATTTTGATGAAAATGAAGAAGAGGAAGAAAACAACGACGATTTACCAGATTTTGATGAAAATGAAGAAGAGGAAGAAGACAACAACGATTTACTAGATTTTGATGAAGATGAAGAAAAGGAAGAAGACAACGACGATTTACTAGATTTTGATGAAGATGAAGAAAAGGAAGAAGACAACGACGATTTACTAGGCTTTGATGATGACGAAGAAGACGAAGATGAAGTAATGGATTTAGAAGATAATACTGAGACTCAAGATGAAAATTCAAAAATACAAGAAGAAACAGACAAACAGTATAATGGATCATTCAAAGGAATAAGCAACAAAAATTATCAATATGATAGTAACTTAGCAAATAATATAAAAGACTTAAAGGAAACTGACGACAATAATGCATACAACATAGATACTGATGACTTAATAACAGCAGATCAAAAGATTGTAGCATTTGTAGGTACAACAAAGAACGGAACATCATTTATTGTAAATAACTTAGCAGATTTATTTGCAAACAGAGGAATAAAAACAGCAATATTAGACTTAACTAAAAATAAAAACTCATATTATATATATACAAATAATGAAGAAGAATTAAGAGAAAAAGCTCACAACTGTTTTGAAAAATTAACAGCTGGAGTAGCAGAAGGAGTAGATGTAAATAAAAACCTAACAATATTTACTTCTTTACCAGGCGAAGATGATAGTTCAAATGATGTAAATTCAATAATAAAAACACTACTACAAAATTATAAAATAGTACTATTAGACTGCGATTTTGACACAGATGTTAGATATTTTAAGGTAGCACAAGAGATATATTTAGTACAAAGTCTAGATGTACTAACCATTCAACCACTAACTGCATTTTTAAGAGACTTAAAAGTTAAGAATATATTAGATGCCAATAAATTAAGAATTATAATAAACAAAAACCTAAGAGTCAATACACTTAATGAAAAACTTCTAATAGGTGGAATGTCAGTATATAATGATCCTGCAATGACATATATGACAGATTTATTTGATAGGGACAGAATAAAATATGCAACAATACCATTTGAAGAACAGGTATATGCAAGATATTTAGATGGATTAGTAAATTGTGAAATATCATCAAAAGGATATTCAAAGAACTTTATATCATATTTAAATAAATTAGGAGATATGGTATACCCAACAATAAATGATAAGAAATCTAAGAAAAGCTATAATGATTATTCAAAAAATAGTAAACAATATGAAAATGCATTTTCAAAAGATACAAGTTCAACACTAGATAAAATGAAGAAAAAGTATTAATATATAGAGGTGAAATTCTTGAAAATTACGTTATTGATAATTGTTATAATACTACTTGGAATTGCAACTGCACTAGTGGTATATAACATGAATTTAAAGAAAAAATTGCAAACATTAAATAATACGAATCAAAAAGTAACAAGTTTAAGTGTATTACAGGATTTTATGAATACAATAAGTGAACAAATTACGGCTAACGAAAAGATTAAGAAAATAAATGAAATTTTGATTGATAGATATAAAATAAAATATTCTACAATAGTAGTTTATAATGGCTCAGAATATGAAATAAAAGCATCAAATGTAGAAGAAAAACACTGGGATACACTAAAAAATCTACAGTCAGAAAAAGTATTTGTTGACAGTATTCAAACTGCTACTACAAAGTATATAACGGTTAACGGTGAAAACGAAAAATTACCATATTTGAAAATGGAATATGCAAGGGCAAAATCAGCAATGTTTTTTCCCTTGTATATAGATAATATTTATATTGGATATTGGATTATAGAAGGTCCAAAGCCACATGAATTTGATGATGTTGATACAACAATACTAGAAGTAGTAAAGAATAACATTATTTCTGTACTAAGAACAGTAGAAACACAAAGTATCATAAACAATTTAGTAAGAGATGATACATATTCAGGATTAAAAACAGTAGAGTATCTATATTCAGAGGCAAGAACGGTTATTGACAAATATCCAACATCAACTGTATGTTTATTTAAAATTATAAACTTACAACAAATAAACGAAAAAGTAAGTAGAAAAACGGGAAATGAAGTTATCGCAAAAATAAGTAAATTAATAAAAGATAATCTATCAAATGAATATTTTTTCGTTAGATATATGGGAGCAAAATTTGCTATAGTATTCTCTGGAGGTGATATCGATGGAGTTGCTCAATTCATGAAAGATATAAAAAGAAAGGTTGAAAGGCTGAAAATTGAACCAAGAGAAGACTATAAAATATATGTTGATGCTAAAGCTATTCCATATGTTATTCCAAAAATAAATATAGCATTAACAACATATTACAAAGGTACAGCCCTAGAAGGAGTAACAGGAAAGTTAGAGGAATACTTAGAAACAGCAGATAGAACTGAAAGTGATATAAATTATTTATAGGAGGTGGAATTATGGCTACAGATGAAACAGTTAGTTTTAAAGTCGAAAGAGAAAAAAACTTTGAAGCAAGAGAGATTTTGCAAAAAGTTTACGAAGCACTTGTAGAAAAAGGTTACAATCCAATCAACCAAATTGTTGGATACATTTTATCAGGAGATCCCACATATATTACAAGCCATAATGAGGCAAGAAATCTAATAAGAAAAATAGAAAGAGATGAACTTCTAGAAAAAATGGTAAAAGAATATATAGGATTGGAAGATTAAAATTATGAGGCTACTAGGAATAGATTATGGAGATTCAAGAGTTGGGCTAGCTATTACAGATGGACTAGGAATTACAGTTCAAGGATTAGAAACCATTCATCATAATGGAAATGATAAGATAGTTTTGAAAAGATTAGAAGAAATTGTAAATGAATATGATATAAGTACGTTTGTAATAGGAATGCCCATCAATATGGATGGTACAAAAACTATTAGAGCAGAAGTTACAAATCAATTTATACATAAATTAAAATGCAAATTTAATAAAATAAAAATTGAAGAAATTGACGAAAGACTGACTACTGTTGCAGCTCATAAAACCATGAATTACTTAAATGTAAATAAACATAAAAAAAGAGGAATTGTTGACACTTTGTCTGCTGTGTATATTTTAGAAACTTATACAAATAAAATAAAAAATAGTTGATTTAATTTTAAATATAGTATATTATATAGTAAATTAAGATATAGTAAAAATATGAATATCATTAATTAATTTGCAAATACTATTCTTATAAATAAAAAATATTTTCTTGAAAGGAGAATTAAAAATGAGTGATGAATTTAATAATAATGAAGAATCAGAAGAAATTGACAACATTATAATCTTAAATGATGAAAATGGTGAAGAGGTTCCTTTTGAATTCCTTGATTTAATAGAATTAGATGGTGAAGAATATGTTGTTCTTTTACCTGTTGAAGAAGATGAAGAAGAAGCAGAGGAAGTTGTTATTTTAAAACTTGAAGACTCTGATAATGAGGATGAAGATCAAGAATCTTATGTTAGTGTTGATGATGAGGAAATTTTGAACAAGGTTTTTGAGATGTTTAAGGAAAAATTTAAGGATGAGTTTAATTTTGTAGATTAATTTCTATTCTTGTAAACCAATAAAAAAATGGCTTTAGGGCCATTTTTTATTGGTTTAATAGTTATTACAGTTGAGGTAACTATGTAAAGTTAATTTTTTGTGTAAAAAAGTCGAATTTTCTTGTAAATATTACCAATAGATGATATAATAATAAATGGTGGTTTAAAAAAATTATGTAACCAAATAGTTAAATCATATATATATTGGTATTAGGAGGAAGTAAAATGAAAAGAACAAAAATTGTATGTACTATAGGTCCAGCGACAATGGATAAAGAAGTATTAAAGAAAATGATGATAGCGGGAATGAATGTAGGAAGATTCAATTTCTCACATGGTTCCTTTGAAGATCAAGAAAAGTATTTTACACCTTTTGTACAGGCAAGAGAAGAATTAGATTTACCTATTGCAACATTATTGGATACGCAAGGTCCGGAAATAAGAACTGGTAAACTAATAGAAAATCCAGTAGTTTTAAAGGCAGAAGAAGAATTTGTTTTAGTGAATGATGAAATAGTAGGAGATTCAACTAGAGTTAGTGTTACATATAAAGATTTGTATAAAGATGTAAAACCAGGAACTACTATACTAATAGACGATGGAAAAATAGAAATGGAAGTTATTAGAATAGATGGAAAAGATGTCGTTTGTAAAGTTATGAATGGTGGGGAATTGGGAAATAGAAAAAGTATAAATGTCCCGGGAACACATATCAATTTACCTGCTTTAAAAGATAAAGACATTAAAGATTTGATATCAGGTTGTGAACATGATTTTGATTATATTGCGGCTTCATTTATTAGATGTAAAGAGGATGTTTTAGCTATTCGTAAGGTATTAGATGAGAATGGTGGAAAAAATATAAAAATTATTTCTAAAATAGAGAGTCAAGAGGGTATAGATAATTTTGATTCTATACTAGAAGTAACAGATGGAATAATGGTAGCACGTGGCGATATGGGTGTTGAGATACCAATGGAGCAAGTTCCAATTGTACAAAAAGAAATGATAAAAAAATGTAATAAAGCTGGAAAGATTGTTATAACAGCTACACAAATGTTAGAATCAATGACATCAAATCCAAGACCAACAAGGGCAGAAGTATCAGATGTTGCAAATGCTGTATTTGATGTTACAGGGGCTATAATGCTTTCAGGTGAAAGTGCTATGGGTAAATATCCTGTACAATGTGTAGAAACAATGGCTAAGATTGCGGTAGCTACAGAAAATGATATAAACTATGAAAAAAGATTAGGTTTAAGAGATACGGATTTTGACTATGTAAATTATGAATTTTATTTAGATCGTGCTATATGTACAACTGCTAAGAAATTAGGTGCCAAAGGAATTTTTACATATACAGAAGGTGGGGATACACCAAAAGCACTAGCTGGATTTATGCCATGTTGCCCAATTTTTGCTGTAACATGTAATGAAAAAACATATAGACAATTAGCCATAGTAAATAATGTTATACCAATATTAGTTGAAAAAGGTGCAACAATAAAAGAAACATTAGCTAAAGGTGTTGAAAGAGCTAAGGAGAGTAAATATGTTTCTGAAGGAGATATAATTGCAGTAGCTGGCGGAGCATTTGTTTTAGATGAATATGCTTCAAGTGACATGAATAGAACTATGGGTGGAATTGTTAGAATATAATAAAGACTTTTCATAATATTTGCAATTTTTAGATTTCTAACTGGAAAGGTATTCCACAATTTCAAATAAAAATCTTTTATAATATGTTGCCTATAGAAATAAAATAAAAAAGTACCCTAAGCTTTAGCTTAGGGTACTTTTGGGGATTTATTTTTTATTATGTGTTGTATGCACACTCAAGACATACTTCTCATACTCAGCGGAAATTACTGAGTCAGACTTGTTTTGAGAAAGAATGATTTGTGTTGCAACACTATAATCCCCTGCAGCTTGAGCCTTATAGCACTCTCCTTTGGAATTTTTCCAAAAATATGAGAATGTAGTAAGGTTCTTGTCGGTCCAAACCAGAACATAGTCATCAACTACATCCTGACCAGAAGCTGTTATTGCGTCTCGGCATATGCGTTTAGTTTGCATTACACCGTCGGATTCAACAACTTCAATACATTTCCGTTGGTCAGCAAAATAATCATCAGTTATCTTGTAGGTCAACGTTCTCTGAGAAATGTCATACGCAGCCAATAAAAAACCGAAAATCATAATAACAATAGAACCAATAATAAGAAATGTATATTTGAGACCGCTTTTTTTGTCCGTCATTTGCTTGCACCTCCTCGCAAATAAGTTTTCACGTAGTTTAATAAAAAAACGTAAAATCCATTGAAAATTCTGACCTTGGACACTTATATTATAACATAAAAAGTGCGAAAAGGCAAAATTGTCAATGGGTGTCAATGGGGGCGGAGAATTTTGACACCCATTGACAATTAGAAAATCTATGAAAGCAGAAGGTTAGTTGATAATCTCCTGCTTTTATATTATTATTTTAAAAAAATATCAAAATTTTCAATAAATTTTCAATGTTTAAGTAATATAATATCACAAGGTGGAAAATGAAGATACTAATTATAGAAGATGAATATAGTCTAGCAGATGTAATATTAGAAACATTAGAAAAAGAAAATTTTATGACAAATATTATTACAGATGGAGAAGGAGGAATGCAATCCAATATGTAAAAGAATAATCAAGAAACAACTGATAGTACATCAAATAATACATAAAAATAAATAATTATAGTATTAAATGAAAGGAGTTTTTTATGAAAGATAAAATAATGTTTTTAATTATTGGTATTTTAATAGGTGCTATTATTACAACAGGTGGATTTTTAATTTATAATAAATCATTAAGTAATAATGAAGTTCAACCTGAAATGATGCAAATGAATGAAAATGGACAAATGGGGCCACCTTCTAATGAGAATATGGGAGAGCCACCTGCAAAGCCAGATGGAGAAAATGGAGAAGAACCACCTGCAAGACCAGAAGATTCAAATAGTAACAATGCAACTAATTAGGAGGAATATATGAAAAAGAGTACGATAATTGAAATTATAGTTATTATAATTCTAGTAATTATTTTAGGTATATTCTTGAAATATACAATAGATGTTATAAATGAAAATCATTCAAATAATATGATGAATAATCAAGAAATGCAAAAAACAAACGGAAAAATGCAGGGAGGAATGAATGGAACAAATAGCAGTTCTATTTCTTATTCTGCAACTAAAGAAATAACTAATGATACTACAATAGAAGATGGAG
>CANQKT010000008.1 GCA_947624525.1 uncultured Clostridia bacterium
CGCTTCAGCGTCAGCTAGTATCAAGGCCTTATAGGCCGATATGTAAATCCCCCAGTTATACTGGGGGATATTTATTACCCTAAATTATAACTTGATTTGGAAGACAATGGAAAAAATTTTAAAAAGTATTGATTTTAACGAAATAATTTTGTATAATAACAATTATGTTAAATAAATAAAAAGGAGATGTATTTTAATGAAGAAAACTAAGATAATTTGTAGCATCGGACCAGCTAGTAACAAACCTGAAATAATGGCACAAATGGTTCAAAATGGAATGAATATCGCAAGATTAAACTTCTCACATGCAGATGATCAAGAAAAACAACAATTTCAAGATTGCGTTCGTGAAGTAAGAAAAATGACAGGAAAAAATGTATCAATATTATGGGATACAAAAGGACCAGAACTTCGTGGTGGAGTAATGGTTGAAGAAGGTGCTGA
This sequence comes from uncultured Clostridia bacterium, assembly GCA_947624525.1. Classification (GTDB taxonomy): domain Bacteria; phylum Bacillota; class Clostridia; order TANB77; family CAG-508; genus CAG-492. The sequence continues at coordinate 445 of CANQKT010000008.1, forward strand.
CCTAATCGAAGGAAATACAATTCGTATTGTTAAAGATGATGTTATAGGTAATGCAGAAAGAATAACTATTAATCATCCACAAGTTATAGATAGTTTAGAGGTTAATGATGAAGTTTGGTTAGAAAATGCTAAAATGAAAGTTGTAGTAGTTTCTAAGGAATCTGATGGTGTTACATGTAAGATAACACAAGGTGGACATTTAGGAAGCAGAAAGAGTTTCATTATTCCGGGTAAACCTTTAGATATTCCATATATTTCTGAAAAAGATAAAGAAGATATTAAATATTCATGTGAACATGGTGGAGAATATCTTGCTATTTCTTTTGTTTCTTGCAAAGAGAACATTATGGAAGTAAAAGAATTATTAAAACAATATGGTAGAGAAGATTTTAAAATTATTTGTAAAGTTGAAAGTGTTGTTGGTGTTCAAAATATTAAAGAGATTTTTGAAAACTCAGATGGTGTTATGATTGGTCGTGGAGATTTAGGTTCAGAAGTTCCACCAGAAGAAATTCCAGCACTTCAAAAAATAATCATTAAAACAGCTCGTGAGATGGGTAAAATAGTTATTGTTGCTACAGAAATGTTAGAGACAATGATGGAAAATAATAGACCAAAGAGAGCTGAAACAGCTGATATTGCAAATGCTGTATTTGATGGAACAGATGCTGTTATGTTATCTGGAGAAACTACAGTTGGTAAACATCCAATTGAAACAGTAGCTGCTATGGCAAGAACATGTGAGGTTTCAGAAAAATATGCTGATTTTACTGGAAAATTTGCTTTACCTACAAATCCAGAGGAGAATGAATGTATAGCTTTAGCATCAAGTGCAATTAATTGTGCTAAAATAATGGATGCTAAGTTGATAGTAGTTGAAACACTTACAGGTAGAACAGCTAGAATTTTAAGTAATTTAAAACCTAATGTTCCAATTATAGCAATTTGTGATAATGAGAAAACAGGAAGAAAAATTGGTTTAAATTATGCAGTATATCCAGTTATAATGGAAAGAGCTACTTCAGTTGAAAAGTTTTTAGCTGATGCTAGAAAAAGTGCTATTGAATTCGCTGATAAAGAGGGTATTAGCTTAGTTAAAGGTGATAAAATTTTAATTACAGCAGGATTCACAGAGGGTGAAGCAAGTTCAAGAGGATATGTAAGTACTAACTTAATGAAAATTGAAGAAATTTAATTTGTAGTATAATTAAAAAAGATAAGTTGTGTATGGAGAAATCCTTCTTATTAGACGAAAAGTTTAATAAGAAGGGTTTCATTTATATAGACTTATTTTTTTTCTATGAAAGTAGTTTGTTAAATAAAGAATAACTTGGTAAAAATTGCATAAAATATAATATAAAATTTTTTTAGGAGAGAACGTATGGGTTACGAATATGTAAAAGAAGGTAATGATATTAAGGACAAGAGTGAAAAGGAAAAGAAGGTAGAATTAATAGTTAGTATTATTAAGACAAGAAATGATTTAGAAAATGCAAGGAACAATTATGAGTATGCTGAAGGAAATTTAATTGATTATTTTTTATATGAAATAAAGGCAAATCAAGCTAAGTTGGATTATTTGTTATGCAAAGCTAAGAAAATTGGAATTGAGATGGATATAATTGGATCTTGTTATATGAAGTTCAGGAATGTAATATAATTTACAAAATTTTGGGAAAAGCTTTCCCAAGTTACATATATAGATAGGGTGATGTGAATATGGATACAAATACCATTATTATTTATTTGGCTTGTTTGACTGTTTTGTTTATAATTGGAAAGATTTTTTATTTGCCATTGAGACATATTATTAAGTTGTTGTTGAATTCTGTTTTGGGAGGATTTTTGATTTACATAGTTAATGTTGTGGGGGATTCTTTTGGGTTTCATATTGGGTTGAATTGGGCTACAGCTATATTTTCTGGGCTTTTGGGTGTGCCGGGGGTGGTTGTGCTTGTGTTGGTTAAGGCTTTTATTTTAGGGTGAGTGGCCGAGAGAAAAAAGCAGTAAGAATTATGTAAAAGTGAGTATATATATTACATTCCGCAGGCTTGCTGGCTTGACTCATTAAAAGGTAAAAGGGACTTTGAGAAATTTAAAATGTTTTAATTTCTTAGTAGTCCCTTTTACATCTTTTAATAAGTCTCGCCAAACTGCGCGCCTTGTGCTCCATTGTAATATATATACTCACTTTTACATAATTCTTATTGCTTTTTTCTCCGAGTGAATGTGTAGTTTGAAATTTTGGAACATCCAAAATTTCCTGTATTTTTATTCCACGGTTACCGATTTAGCTAAATTTCTTGGCTTATCAACATCTAATCCTTTATTTTTTGAAATGTAGTAGGCTAGAAGTTGTAAAGGAATTACTGATAGGATAGGGGAGATGAGTGGGTTTGTTTCTGGAATTTTGTATATATAGTCAAAATTAGTATTTTCCAAATCTTGGTTTGTAATGACCATAGTTTTGGCTCCTCTTGTAATTACCTCTTGTATGTTACTAATAGATTTTTTTGCTAGAGATGGATCTGTAAGTATACTTATAACATGTATGCCATTTTCGATTAATGCAATAGGTCCATGTTTTAATTCGCCTGATGCATATGCTTCTGAGTGAATGTATGATATTTCTTTTAATTTTAGAGATCCTTCTAAGGCAACTGTTTGGTCAACTCCTCTACCTAGGAAAAACATGTCTTTTTGTGTATAAGCTTCATCTGCAAATTTCTTTATTAATGATGTGTCTTCTAATATCATTGAGATTTTTTTAGGTAACTCTAAAATGTCTTTTTTAATATCATATAATTTTATTGTTTTGCCATCTGGGTTTATTGTAATATCAGTGTTATCATAGCCCAATAATTCAGAAAAATGTATTGCTAATATAGCAAATAAAACAACTTGAGAAGTGTATGCTTTAGTAGAGGCAACTGCTATTTCAGGCCCTGCGTGTGTATAAATTGTGTAATCTGCTTCTCTTGTAATTGAACTTCCTATTACATTAGATATAGCAAGTGTTTTAGCACATTTTGATTTTGCCAGTTTCAATGCTGCAATTGTATCTGCTGTTTCTCCGGATTGGCTTACATAAATACATAAGGTTTTATCATCTATAATGGGATCTCTGTATCTAAATTCAGATGCTATGTCTACTTCAACAGGGATTTTGCATAATTTTTCTAATAAGACTTTTCCAACTAATCCGGCATGCATAGCTGTTCCGCAGGCAACAATAAAGATTTTGTTTATGCTTTTTAAGTATTCAGAAGTAATTTCTAAATCATCGAAATTGCAGGCTTCATTTAATTTTAGTCTTGAACCTATTGTTTCTCTAACTGAGTTTGGTTGTTCAAAAATTTCTTTTAACATGAAATCATCATAACCATTTTTCTCGGCAGATGATGCATCCCATTCAATGTTTTTAATTTCTTTTGTGTATTTTTCTAAGTCTTTATTATAAAATGAAATTGAGTCGTTTGTTATAATAGCAAATTCATTATCATCTAATAAGTAAAAATCCTTTGTATAAGTTAATAGTGCTGGTATATCAGATGCAACATAGTTTTCATCTGATTTAGTTCCAATAACTAATGGGCTGTCTTTTCTTGCAACAATTATTGTATCAGGAATAAGTGGCGAAATGACTTCTATTGCATAACTTCCTTTTAGGTCATTAGTTGCTTTTACAACTGCTTCTAATACTTTATCTTTATAATTATTTTCGTTACCAACATTTGTTTTATTTTCAAAAGAATTAGTTTTGTTATTATAATCAGTATCTTCTTGATCTATCTTTTTAAAATAATAATGTATCAAATTTGGAATAACTTCAGTATCTGTCTGTGAATAAAAGGTGTATCCATTGTCAGTAAGGAAGCTTCTTAATTCATTATAATTTTCTATAATTCCATTATGAACTACAGTAAAGGTATTGCTATTATCCATATGAGGATGAGAGTTTTCTTTTGATGGCTTGCCATGTGTTGCCCATCTTGTATGAGCAATTCCATAAGTACCCTGTAATTCTTTGTAGCCATCTAAATCTAATATATTTCGTACTCTTCCTTTGTCTTTCATAATTTTTATCTCATTGTTTTCTAAAGTGGCAATTCCTGCTGAATCATAACCTCTATATTCTAGGGCTAATAGCCCATTTATTAATATATTACTAGCTTTTTTATTGCCTACATATCCTATAATTCCACACATAAATAATCCTCCTAAAATTAAGTTTGATTAATTATAAAAGGCACAATTAATAGACTTACATAATAGCAATTTTGTTTCTAATATTTCTATCAGGTTTTGTATGCTATTTTTGACAGTAAGCATGCCATAGGATTATCCGCCGAGTCTTTCGATAAATCCTATCCTCGTCAACAAACTTTGTATTAAATAAATTTTATGAATATTAATTTCTTCGTTTGTCCAGGCGCTATTATTAACACTTAAACTCCTTTCTTGTAAAATTTTGTAACTTTTATAATTATAATATTATATTATACTAAGTGTAAAAAATGTGCAAGAGCATCTCAATTATAATGAAAAAATAATTATAATTTAACACTTTTTGCAAAATCATAAAAACAAGAGCATTTATTACAATTCAAGTGTCTAAGAAAAATTTCCTAACTCAAAAAGTGTTTCTAGATTTTTTTAGACACTTGAACTATAACAAATTCTCTTGACAAAACTGTACTTCATTGATAATATAATACTGAAAAACAAGGAGGAAAAACATGCTACTTTATCCAGATTTTTATTTTAACAATATAAGAGAAATAAAATTAGAATTCCTACAGACACATAATATAAAAGGACTAATTTTAGATGTAGATAATACACTAATAGATTACGACAAAAAACTCGAAGAGGGAACCGAACAATGGGTACAAGAACTTAAGAAAGCTGGAATAAAATTCTGTATTGTATCTAACACAAATAAGCGTGATAAAGTTAAGCAAGTAGCGAATACTCTAGATATACCATATTTTTATTTTGCTAAAAAACCCTTAAAAAAAGGCTTTATGGATGCAAAGAAAAAATTGGATTTAAAGGCGGAAAATATAGCTGCAATAGGGGATCAAATAATGACTGATGTCATAGGAGCAAATAGATGTAAAATGTATTCGATTTTGGTAAAACCAATAGCAGAGAAAGATATTTTTATTACTAGAATTAAAAGACCAATTGAAAATAAAATTATTAAAAGTTATTTGAAAAAAGTGGAGAAAGAGAAGGTATAAGATGTTTATTAATAATATACATATTTTCTGGTTTATAGGAATAGGAATATTAGGCTTAATAGTAGGAAGACTAATAGATCTAATTAATCAAAATTTACCTGAACATAAGGAAATTTTTGATATTCAAATTATTAAGGACTACATTAAAAATACTGATGCTAATTATACTGTAATGATAATAACATGTGTTTTGTATATAGCACTGTTACGAGTAATAGGAATGGAAGATGTAATAGAATTATTGCAATTTTTAATTCTTATTCCTATGCTAATTTCAGCATTTTGCATTGACTATAAATTACAAATAATTCCTAACAGACTAACATTAACTATGTTAGAAGTTGGAATTGTATTTAGTTTTTTTAGAGGCATAAATAATTTAAATATAGCAGTTGAAATGTGGCTTGGGATGCTTGTTGGGGCTGGAATTTTTATAATATTAACTGTTATTGGAAATTGGGTATTTAAAAAGAAAACAATGGGATTTGGAGATGTAAAACTCATGGGAATATTAGGATTATTTTTTGGTTGGAGAAATGTAATAGCCATATCAATACTAGCATTTTTCATCGCTGCAATTTTTAGTGTAGCATTAATAATAAAAGCCAAAATAAAAAAACAAGAAATAAATGAATTTATTCCTTTTGGGCCATTTATAGTATTATCTGCTATAATTATAATGTTTATACCTTTAGATATATGGATAAAATTGATATTTTTTATTTTCACATTGGGTAAATCTAAGATATAGTGTTACATAAGATTAAAAATTTTAAGACTGTTTTAGAAAGATAAAAGGGTGATGATATGAATGAAAAAATAGAAGCTTTAAGGGAAAAATTAAAAAGCTTAAATATGCAAGGTATGATAATAACAAATCCTGTGAATATAAGATATTTAACTAATATAAATGCAGAAGGAATATTACTTTTAACTAGACGCGAAAATGTTTATATTACAGATGGAAGATATATGGAGACTGTAAATAATACTCTTACAATTGATGATGAAATTATTGTTTATGATTTTAAAGAATTGAGCAAGGAAGATTATGAAAATTTCTTCACTTTCTGTGAAAATGTAGGGTTCGAGGAGGCAAATTTAACTTATGCAAAATATAAAGAATATATGCATAGATATAAAATAAACAATTTCGAAGAAACTGAAGGATTATTAGAAAAAATGAGAATTGTAAAAAAAGAAGAAGAAATTGATAATATAAAAAAAGCATGTATTATTACAGATAACTGTTTTGATCATTTAAAGAGTTTTATAAAAATAGGTATGACTGAGAAGGATATAGCTTTTGAGATTGAAAAATTCTTTTTAACTAATGGGGCTGACGGTTTAGCTTTTGATACAATAGTTGCTTCAGGCGCAAATTCTTCTATGCCACATGCTATACCAACAGATAAAAAGATAGAGGATGGAGATCCTATTACAATAGATATGGGATGTAGATATAATGGATACTGTTCAGATATGACTAGAACTGTATTTGCAGGGCATGTTCCGCATTATATGAAACCTGTTTATGACCTAGTTTTGAAAACTCAAATGAGAGTTCTTGAAGAATTGAAAGAAGGTGCTAATTTAAAATTAATATCAAAAAGTGTTGATAGTGATTTTAAATTGAATGGTGCAAATATGGTACATAGTCTTGGACATGGTGTTGGCTTGGATATTCATGAGTATCCTTTTATGAATAATAAACATGATTTTATTTTAAAGGAGAATATGGTAGTTACTGATGAACCCGGAATTTACATTCCTGCTAGATTTGGTGTTAGAATTGAAGACACAGTTTTAATAACTAAATATGCATCTCAAAAATTAACTATGTCTGAAAAAGGATATGTAATAGTAGGTCTATAATTACCATATTTAATAATAAACTGTTTGCTTTATATGCAAATTATTAACAGTAGTACCAAAGGCAAAAGAAAAGTATAAAAAATGAAAATTATGAAAATACTATATGAAAAAGTAAAATAAGGAGTTTAACTTATGAGAAAAAGGCTTTTTCATATAGTATTTTTTTTACTAATTTTCATAATAATAAATATGGGAAATACAGCACAAGCATCAACAAAACTGAATGGTATAGAAAACTTTCCAGATAGTTATAAGCCATATTTATATGAATTGAAAAAAAGGTATCCAAATTGGGAATTTACTGCATTATATACTGGAATTGACTGGAATACAGCCGTTTCTAATGAATATGCTAATGATAAGAATTTAGTTCCTAAGTCATATTCTAATGATTGGAAGTGTTTGATTCATGGAAAATATAATGTTGACATTGATTTAGGATGGGTTAATGCTTCAAAACAAGCAATTGAGTATGTAATGGATCCAAGAAATTTCTTAAATGAAGTTAGAATTTTTCAGTTTGAAAAATTAACTTATGATGAAAATGTAAATTCAGAAAGTGGTGTTGATAAGATTTTATATGGAACAGAATTTTACAATAAACTAGTTTCATATAGAGAATCTAATGGAAACCTTATAAATACGTCAGACACCTATGCTCATCTTATAATGAATGCAGGTGTATATAGTGGAGTTAGTCCATATCATTTGGCTGCTAGAATAAAGCAAGAGGTAGGTCCCTTTTTAAGCCATAGTTCAATAAGTGGTCAAATTGAAGGCTATGAAGGTTTATATAATTTTTATAATATAGGTGCTACAAGTTCTGCAGAGGTGTTAGGTGCTATTAAAAATGGTCTAAAATATGCTAGAAATGGTGATGGTTCACTTTCAAATGAAGAAATGCAAAATCAACTTATTCCATGGAATACACCAGAAAGGGCAATAAAAGGTGGGGCAGTTTTTATAGGTAAAAGTTATATTTTATCCGGTCAGAATTGCTTGTACTTGCAAAAGTTTGATGTAAATAATGATAGATCTAGTTCACTATTTTGGCATCAGTATATGACAAATTGCTTAGCACCATATAGTGAGTCAAAATCTATATTCAATGGTTACAATTCGTCTAATATGCTTAATTCCTCAATTGGATTTGTTATTCCAGTTTATGAGAATATGCCAAGTCAACCAGTAAGTAGTCCAAATATTAGTGCAAATGATTTTGTGGATGATAATACTAAAGTGTTTGCAAATGTATCAACTAATTTGAATGTAAGAAGTGGTCCAGGAACATCATATGAAGTTTTAATATCAATTCCAAAAGATCAAACTTTTACTAGAATTGGCAGAGGTATTCAAAATGGAGAAAGATGGGATAAGATTTTATTGGATAATGGAATGATTGGTTATGTATTTCAATCATATGTTGCAGAAGTTCCAGCTCCAAAGATATCATCTATAAAATTAAGTGTAAATAATAATATTTTGAATGTTGGTGATAAAGAGATAATAAATATTATTGTAGAACCTTCAGATGTAACAGATGAAATAGTGTGGACTTCTACTGCCAATTCGGTTGCAAATGTTCAAAATGGCGAAGTTACTGCACTTTCAAGTGGAAATGTAACAATTACTGCTGCAACTGTGGATGGAAGTGTCTATGATAGTATAGATTTTGTTGTAAAAGTCCCTGCTCAAAGCATAAGTTTAGATGTTAATAATCTTCAACTAATTAAGGGAAGTAATATGAAATTAAATGCGTATGTATTACCTCCTGATGCTTCAAACAAAGAATTAATATGGAGTTCGGAAGATCAAAATATAGCAACAGTTACTCAAAATGGAGAGATTACTGCTATTTCAGAGGGTGAAACTGTTATAAATGTAAAATTAAATGATGAAGATATTACTGAGGAATGTAGAGTAAAAGTTATAGATATTAGTGATAATTTTTATTTCAACTTGGATGAAAGTATAACTTTAAATGGTGATGAAATATCTAGTATCACATCTAATAATGTGGCAAAATTTAAGGAATTGGTAGATACAAACCTTAAAATGGAGTTTTACGATTCAAAAGGCAATTTATTAGATGACGATTCAATGATTGGTACTGGTTATAGATTGTGTCTTAGAGATGATGACGGAAATGAGATATATAATTATTACTTTATAATATATGGTGATGTAAATGGTGATAGTTTGATAAATTCACTAGACGTGCTAGTTCTACAAAAATATATTTTGGAAATGAAGAATTTGGATGAGTTATATTTAAAAGCTGGTAATATTTCTAAGAATGGTGAATTACCGTCCTCACTTGATGTGCTTAAGATTCAAAAGCATATACTAGAGATTAAAAATATTGAACAATAGAAAAATTTTTGGGAAAGGATTGATTTTATGAAAAAAATAGTTGTAAGTGTGTTTTTTATTATGATGTATTTTATCGTTTGCTCACATGTTGATGCAGTTGGAAGTGTTAGTTTATCTGCAAGTAAGGATAGTGTTAATGTAGGGGATACTTTTACAGTAAGTGTAAATTTAAGTGGTACCTCAGTAGCTACTTTAACAACTAGATTAAGCATGGATGATGAAAAAGTTCAGTATGTTTCTGGACCAGCTAACAGTAATTATTCTAATGGAAGGATTATATATACTTGGACTGATCCAAATGGAGGAGCATCTCCTGTAACAGGGGGAACCATAGCTACTTTTACTTTTAAAGCAAAAAGTGCTGGTAGCGCAAATTTCGGTATTTCTGGAGATTTCTTTACACAAGATGAAACACTTGTTAATCCTAGCTTTTCAGGAGTGACTGTAACTATTAGTAATGCAGAAACAAGCAATTCTAATCAAGCGGAAACAGGAGGACAGACAGGAAATCAGAATGAAAACCAACAAACAGGAGAAACAGGAAATGCAAATGGAGGTACAACAGAAGGACAGACTGGAAATCAGGCAGATAATCAAAATACAAATCAAGGCACTACTGCAACAGAAAATAGTGAAAATAATGTAAATAACAATCAACAAAATTCATTAAGCAGTAATAATAATTTACGAACATTAAGATTAAATGTTGAAGGCATAAGTCCAAGTTTCAGCAATAGAACTACGCAATATTATATTACAATATTAGAAGATATAAATGATATCGATGTAATAGCAGAACCAGAGGATTCTAAAGCTACAGTTCAAATAACAGGAAATACAAATATTCCTTCAGGCTCAAGTAAAATAAGTGTTATTGTTACCGCAGAAAATGGAAATAAAAAGGAATATTCTATAAATGTTAGTAAAACACGGAAATATAGAACTAGCCAATGCTAATTTAGAGAATTTAGCAATTGAAAATGCCACATTAATTCCAGAGTTTGATCCTAATATTACGGATTATAGTGTGGATGTATATGGTGAAATTGATAAGCTTAATATTCTAGCTGTTCCGCAAAAGGAAAATGCACAAGTTTCAATAGAGGGAAATGAAAATTTACAATATGGAGAGAATCAAATAAAAGTTATAGTAACTGCAGAAGATGGCGTGAGCAGTAAGGCTTATAATATAATGGTGTACAAGGCAGAAGAAAATCCTAATAATATAAATAATGAGAATATGGATCAAAATGCAGAGAATGCATATAATACAGTTGATAATGCAATAAAGAGTAACTCAAAAATACAAACAATTCTTATTGTGGTATTTGTTATAGCTTTAGGTGCTCTTCTAATAATTTGGGCAGTGTGGATGAAAAGAAAAAAACAAAAATAATTCACAATATGGACATAAATAAGTAGTATAATATATAATAATATTCATAGAGAGGAAAGTTTTGTATGACAGATATAACAATATTAGTAGTTGATGATGAATCAAGAATGAGAAAATTAATTAAGGATTTTTTAGTGCAAAAAGAATATAAGATATTAGAAGCGGTTGATGGAGAAGATGCTATTAAAATATTTGCTGATAATAAAGAAAAAATTAATTTAATTTTATTAGATGTAATGATGCCAAAACTAGATGGATGGTCTGTATTAAGGCAGATTAGGCAAGAATCTAATGTCCCAATAATAATGCTTACAGCCAGAGGTGAAGAACAAGACGAATTGTTTGGATTTGAATTGGGAGTAGATGAATATATCTCAAAACCCTTCAGTCCAAAGATTCTTGTTGCAAGAGTAGAAGCACTATTAAGAAGAACAACAAATCAAACTAGCAATATTTATGAAATTGGTGGAATCGAAATAGATTCAGATGGTAGAACTGTTAAAGTTGACTCAAAGTTAATAGAATTAAGCTTAAGGGAATATGAGTTGTTAAAATATTTGATAGATAATAAGGGTATTGCATTATCAAGGGACAAGATTCTAAATAATGTTTGGAATTATGATTATTATGGAGATTCTAGAACAATAGATAGTCATATAAAAAAATTGAGACACAAATTAGGAAAAAAAGGAAAATATATTGAAACAATTAGAGGGGTAGGATATAAATTTGAAGTTAAATAAAAAAATAAGTAAATTGAAGAAGACAACAAAATCTGTAAGGGTAAAATTATTTTTTACCCTTTGTGTTGTTATTACAATGGTTGTATTGTTATTAATAATTGTCAATAATGTAGTTTTAGAAAAATTTTATTTATACAATAAAACTAAAGGAATTATACAAATATATGAACAAATAAATACGTCATACAACAATAGATTATCAAACGAAGCAATGGAGCAGAATTTAAAGACTTTAGCCATAAAAAATAATCTTGATATAATTATAAAAATAAATGAAAACATAATAATGTTAGAAACAGATAAATATAAATCAAATTATGAAGATGAGATAAAAGAGTTTTATAACATAAAAAATGATGGAGAAACTTTAAAATCATTGTATAAAGATAAAAATATTAGTATAAATTTAGTAAAAGAAAATGATACGAAAGTGAATTACATAATAGTCGTGGCAATGCTAGATAATGGCTATGAATTATATATGAAAACACCTACCTCGGGTATACAAGAAAGTGCCAGAATATCAAATAATGTGCTTATTGCATTAGGTGTAGCAGTTATAATTATATCAGGAATTGTTGCATCAGTTGTTTCAAAAAAATTTACAGCACCGATATTGGAATTAAATGATATTGCACAAAAAATGTCGAATTTAGACTTTTCACAAAAATATGAGGATAAAGACACAGAGGATGAGATTAATAATTTAGGAAAAAGCATAAATGTAATGTCAGATAAACTAAAAAATACGATAAATCAATTAACAGTAAATAATACCGAGTTAGAAAAAGATATTGAACGTAAATCCAAAATAGATGAGATGAGAAAACAATTTATATCTGATGTATCACATGAACTAAAAACCCCAATCGCATTAATTCAAGGGTATGCAGAAGGATTAGTTGAAAATGTAAATGTAGATGACGAATCTCGTGAATTCTATGCTAATGTCATATTAGATGAAGCCAACAAAATGGACAGATTGGTAAAACAATTATTAGAATTAATGAAACTTGAATATGGAAAACTTGAATTTAATAATGAGAGTTTTGAAATAGTAAATTTAATAAATGAAGTAATAAAGAAGTCTAATGTGATGTTACAAGAGAATAATATAAAAGTAATATTTAATCAAAAAGATAATATTATGGTATATGCAGATATTTTTTATATTGAACAAATCATTACAAATTATTTAACAAATGCAATAAAATATTCAAAGGAGGTTAATGGAGAAAAGAAGATAGAGGTAAATATAACATCTAATTTAGAGAAAAAGAAAATTAGAGTAAGTGTATTTAATAGTGGTGAGAATATTGATGAAAGCGAATTACAACGTATTTGGGGTAGATTTTATAAAATAGATTCCTCAAGAAATAGAGAAAAAGGAGGGACTGGTATAGGACTTGCTTATGTTAAAGCTATAATGAATAATTACAAAAATGAATATGGAGCTATTAATAAAACAGGGGGAATTGAATTTTTCTTTGACGTTGATATGGAAAATACTTGACTTTTTTCGAAAAACAACATATTATAGTATAAAAATAAAAAAAGGAGAGACTACCTATATGCATACACAAATTTTAACTTCTAAGTATGGTGGAGAATTGTTAAGTTTCAAGCTAAATGGCAAAGAAAGAATTCACCAAGGTGAAGACTGTTTAGATGAAAATGGAAAAGTTTATTGGAAAAGACATTCACCAGTATTGTTCCCAATTGTGGGAAAACTAAAGAGAAATCAAACTATAATAAATGCTAGAACATATGAAATGTTTCAACATGGCTTTGCTAGAGATTTAGAATTTGAACCAGTTACAAAGTTAGATAATTTTCATTCATATGTACTAAAAAGTAATAAAAATACATTAACTAGATATCCTTTTGATTTTGAATTGTATACTACATATAGATTAGATGAAAATAAACTAACAACAATTTATAAAGTCATAAATACAGGAAAATCAAATATGCCTTTTTGTATAGGTGGACATCCAGCCTTTAAAATAGATTATGAAGCTTTAAAAAATGGAGATTATTATTTAGAGTTTGAAGAAGATGAAGATAAAATTCATTTCTTATATTTAGTTGATGGATTAATTGGAACAGATTATGCTAGAAATATTATAGTTGATAAAAGAAAAATTCTCCTTGACAAAGATACTTTTAGTAATGATGCTATAATTATGAAAGGTATGACTTCATCAAAAGTGTCATTAATGAGAAAATCAATAGATAGATGTGTGTTAAGAATGGATTTCTCAGAATTCCCATATTTAGCTATTTGGTCAAAACCGGGAGCACCATTCATTTGTCTTGAGCCATGGCATGGAATGTCAGATTCAATAAAAAGTAGTGGAATTTTTACAGAAAAAACTTCAATAATAATGCTAAAACCAAATGAAGAGTTTGACTGTAAATATTCTGTGGAGTTTTTTGAAGAAGAATAAAAGAAATTTTGGGACGTTCCTTAAATTTCTTTCAATAAATGATATAATAAAAGGGATGTTGTAGAATGGATATATATAATGCTATTTTGAATTGTATAGGCTTGATAGTTTTAGCCATTGGAGTTGTTTGCATATATGATGCAAGAAAAATAACTCAAAAATTTTTTAGTACAAGTAAAATAAATGAATCTACTAAGACATTAAAAATAGTCGGTTTTGTTATTTTTATTATAGGTAGTATAATAGTCTTAATATAGAAAGAGGGATTTTTATGGAGCATAAATTAAGTGAGAAATACAATCCAAAAGATTTTGAAGAAAAATTATATGAGAAATGGGAGAAAAATGGTTACTTCAAACCAAGTATGGATAAAAATGCAGAAAGTTATTGTATTATGATGCCTCCTCCAAATGTCACAGGGAAGTTACATATGGGTCATGCTCTTGATACATCTATTCAAGATTTTTTAATTAGATATAAAAGAATGCAAGGTTTTAATACCTTATGGCTTCCAGGAATGGATCATGCTGCAATTTCCACAGAAATGAAAGTAGTTCAAAGTCTTCGTGAACAAGGTAGAAAAAAATCAGATTTAACACGTGAGCAGTTTTTAGCAAAAGCATGGGAATGGACTAGATTGTATGGTGGAACAATTCAAAAACAACAACGTAAAATGGGTTGCTCTTGTGATTGGTCAAGAAGTAGATTTACCTTAGATGAAGGTCTCTCAAATGCGGTTGAAGAGGTATTTTTCAGATTATATGAAAAAGGATATATCTACAAAGGTAAAAGAATGATAAATTGGTGTCCAAATTGTAAAACATCAATTTCTGATGCTGAGGTTGAGTATAAAGAAGAGGCTTCACATATCTGGCATATAAAATATCCAATAAAAGATTCTGAAGACGAATATCTAGTTGTAGCAACAACAAGACCTGAAACTATGTTAGGAGATACAGGTGTTGCAGTAAATCCTAAAGATGATAGATTTAAACATTTAATAGGAAAGAAGTGTATATTACCTATAATGAATAAAGAGATTCCTATTATAGCTGATCCATTTGTTGATATGGAATTTGGTACAGGTTGTGTCAAATTGACACCTTGCCATGATCCTAATGATTATCAAGCTGGAATTAAAAATAATCTAGAGTTTGTTGAAGTATTTGATAGTGATTTAATAATGAATGATCTAATTCCTGAGGTAGCAGGAATGAATGCATATGATGCAAGACCTGTAATAGTAAAAATGCTAGAAGAACAAGGATATCTAGTAAAAGTAGAAGATTATACACATAATGTAGCAAAATGTGAAAGATGTAAGACAACAATAGAACCAACTATTTCAGATCAATGGTTTGTTAAAATGGGAGAACTTGCAAAACCAGCAATTGAGGCAGTCAAAAGTGGTGACATTAAATTCATTCCAAATAAATATGATAAAACATATTTTAACTGGATGGAAAACTTACAGGACTGGTGCATTTCCCGTCAATTATATTGGGGACATAGAATCCCTGCATATTATTGTGAAAAATGTGGTGAAATTCATGTTTCAAGAACTATGCCAGAAAAATGTGAAAAATGTGGTCATACAAAATTAGTTCAAGATCAGGATACATTGGACACATGGTTTAGCTCAGCTTTATGGCCATTTTCAACACTAGGTTGGCCAGAAGATACAGAAGATTTAAGGACATTTTATCCTACAAATACAATAGTTACAGGATATGAAATTATTTCATTATGGATTTCAAGAATGATTTTCTCAGGATTGGAATACTTAGGTAAAAAGCCATTTTCAGATGTAATAATTCATGGTATGGTTAGAGATGACCAAGGCAGAAAAATGAGCAAGACATTGGGAAATGGTGTAGATCCATTAGATGTTATAGATGAATATGGTGCAGATGCCTTAAGATTTTCATTAATTCTAGGAATTTCATTTGGAAATGACATAAGATACATTCCTGCAAAAGTTGAACAAGGTGCAAATTTTGCAAATAAGCTATGGAACGCTTCAAAATTTGTTTTAATGAATCTAGAGGATTATGATGAAAAATATGATTTGTCAAAGCTATGTAAGGAAGACAAATGGATTTTATCCAAGGTAAATAGATTAGCGAAAGAATTAACTATAAATATAGATAACTATGATTTAGGTGTTGCTACACAAAAAATATATGATTTTATATGGAATGAATTTTGTGATTGGTATATAGAAATGGTAAAACCACGTTTATATGATGAATCATGTAGTACACGTAAAGAAGCACAATTTGCTTTAAATACAGTGCTAGAGTACAGTTTAAAAATGTTACATCCAATAATGCCTTTTGTTACAGAGGAAATATATACAAAATTATATAATAATGATGAAACAATCATGACCGCAAAATGGCCACAATATAAGAAAGAATATAATTTTCAAACTGAAGAAAATGAAATAGAAATGCTAAAAGCTGTAATAACTGAAATAAGAAATATACGCAACAATATGAATGTCCATCCATCTAAGAAACCACAACTTATATTTGTTACAGAAAAATATAACGATCTTCTAAAACAAAGTGAGAAGTTTTTGCAAAAATTAGGCTTAGCAAGTGAAATAGTAATTCAATCTAATAAGCAAAACATACCTAGTAATGCAATTTCAATAATACAACAAGATTTAGAATTATATATTCCATTTGAAGATTTGGTAGACTTAGATGCAGAAAAGGAAAGATTGCAAACTGAAAAAGCTAAATTGGAGTCAGAAGTTGAAAGAGCAAAAAAAATTCTTTCAAATCATGGATTTATTGCAAAAGCGCCTGAAAACAAAATAAATGAGGAAAAGGAAAAATTAGCTAAGTACGAAGAAATGTTGAAGAATACTATAGATAGATTAAATAATATGAATTAATAAGAAAAAGAAATCTAGAGAGAGTCTTTAGATTTCTTTTTTTGTATTATAGGAAATTTGTTCTGTACATGTTATGTAATCTATGTACGAACAAAAGCCAGCAAACAATTTGACATAAAATATACAAAGTGTTATAATATAGTAAAGGTTTTCACAAAGGAGATGGTTGCTTATGACCAAATTGCAAAGAGAAAATTTAAAGTTATTAAATGAAAATATCGAATTAAGCATAAAATTAAGGAAAGCAAAAGAATTACTAAAAAAGTATAATACACTGGTGAAAAAAATGAAAAAAAAGGAGGATTAAATTATGGTAAGGTACACGGGAAAAATTTATGATAAGTTAAGGGAGATTTTTTTAGACAGAAGAAGGAGATTAGCTTTAGGTGCAGTTGTATTAACAGGAGCTTCTATTACAATATCTGGAGTTAGAAATATTACATCATCTAGAGATGAAATTGAGGTAGAAAAAGGTGCTGAATATACTAGTCTTATAAGTTCGGCATATACCAATATGTATAGCAATCCAGTTAATAATAAGAAAGAAAAAATGAACATGGGAGAGTTTATTGAGTTTGAGTCAACAAGTGAAGCATATTATAATGAAAGAAATGGAGAATGGAGAGTTGTAAGAAAAGAAGAGGCACCAGCAGATACGAAATGGTTAGAGTGTAAAGTTGTAGATGATGAAAATAATGGATATATACCTAGTGAATATGTGGACAAGTATTATCCATATTCTGCAGATGGTTCAATAACATTTATGGTTAAGGAAGACGAGGAATCAGATGAAAGAGAAGAAATAACAATACAGAATGCAAGGGTTTGGGTGTGTAAAGATGATTCAACACAAGGTCAATTATCAAAGGCTATAATAAGAGATAAGAATGATGCCTATTTGGCTGGCTATGTTGATGCAAGTTTATTGAAAAAAGATTCAAAAGATAAAAGTTGTGTTGGAATAGTAAATAATATTACTTTCTTAAGAGAGTATCCATTAGTAGCAGAGTTAGATGAATCAATTATATTAGGACAGGCAACAAATGGACAAAAATTAAAAATACTTTCTACAGAGGTTTTGCGGAGAAGGAGACATGAAAGAAACTTGGTATCAATGTGAAATAAAAGGTCAAACAGAACCTGTGTATATAGCAAATTATGCTGTAAAAGATATGGCTGATTTTGATCAGGAAATTATCTTTAATGATGTTGAAGGTAAAATAAACAGTAAAGATGGTTCTGAAACTAGAACAACTATATATGAAGGAGATAAAATTAAGGTTGATACTAAAAATATAGCAAATGGAGTTTGTCCTGTTTATTTTGAAGGAGAAGATAGATGTCCTACAGGATATATGGATATAGCAAGTTTAGGATTAGATGAAAATGTACAAGTTATTGAAAATGATAAAATACAAGATAAAAAGGAAGATGGACTAATACAAGTACAAGAGCAAGGAAATAATAAATTAACATATGTTATGGATTTTGGGCATTTTGATAATTATGAAGGCTTTATTGAAACCATGAATGATTTAATAGAAAAGGATATGTTATCTGGTGTAATGTTTAGGATTGGAGCAACTAGTCAATTTGATATAAATGATGATGGAACTCCAATAGGTTTTAGAATTGTAAGCTTTGTAGATGACCCTGAAGAATATGCAATGCCGGAACAGGATACTATAT
Source organism: uncultured Clostridia bacterium (assembly GCA_947624525.1). Classification (GTDB taxonomy): domain Bacteria; phylum Bacillota; class Clostridia; order TANB77; family CAG-508; genus CAG-492. The sequence goes on from CANQKT010000008.1 coordinate 19,122, forward strand.
TACTAGAAGGTGGTTATAAAGAAATTAAAGAAAAATCTAAAGAACATGGAGAAGAAGTTAAGTTTACTGGAGGACTAGGTTCTATTAAAGAATTTGAAAAATTTATTAGAGCAGTAAATGATGCAGGAATAGCATGGGGATACTATTATTATCAAGGAAGTGCTGATCCAAATAGGTCATCAGCAGAAGCAGCATATATATATAATGTAATGGAAAAAATAAAAAGTGATTTGGGAGCAGAGTATACAAATTCTAAAAAATTACCATTTATGTTTGATATTGAAGATACACAAACAAAAGTTAATAAAGATAAGGAAAGAATAGATGCAGTTAAGAATGAGCAAAGACTATTAGGACATGGTGTAGATAGTAATAAATATTGGGCTATTAAGAATGTTGACCCAAAGAAAGGTTATAATTTATCTGCTGATTATAATGATCAATTTATGGTGTATAGTGCTATAATACCAACATGTGAGATAACATCAGATAGTTTAATGAAGATGGAAGAGGAGCTAAGTGAAGAAGGTTATACAATGATATACAATTCAACTAGAAAAATAAACAATAAAAAAACATATGAAGAGATTACTCAAATTCCAGAATTAAGGGATTACACAAAAGATAGTTTGGAAGAATATAAAAGTAATTATAAATCATATGATCAAAATTTATGTGATAGATCTGATTTGGTTCAAACATTTTTGGATGTTGAAGCATTAAAAGGAAAACCAATAGATTTAAGCTTGACTTCTAAGGATACAGTAAATAGAATTGTAGCAGGAACATATAAACATGAAAAAACATATTTTGAGAAATTAGATGATGCGGTAAACGAAAATAATTATACTACAGAAATGGATAGTACTAATATTTATGAAGAACAAACTGAAGGAGAAGAGACATATTCATCAGAAACTGAGACATCAAGTATAGATGAGACAGAAACTAAAATGGAAACATATAAAGAAACTGGAAATGAGACTAAAGCTGAAACTAATACTAGGGTAGAAGAAGAGGATTTAGATAGATAAAATTCAATTTAAAAACATAAAATAATAAGTAATAGAAATGCTTTATATATAAAAATTTATATATAAAAGCATTTCTTTATATTAATTTCTGTAAATTATAAGTTTAAATTTATTTATAAATAAAAAAATTTTATTTTTCGACAGAATACGACAAAATTTTTAAAATAAATGATATAAAATATAAATAGGAGGTTTTATTGTTAAAATAGAAGTTATTATATAGTTAATCAAAATATTGGAGTAAAGGAGTAGATGAAATGTGGAAACTATTAAAGTTATAATTGTAGATGATAATGAGATAGCAAATGATTTTATTAGGAATTATTTAGAGGGATTTGAAGAAGTGGAAGTTTTAGGTAGTTGTTATTCTGATGAGGAGGAAATATTAATGATAGATGAATTAAAACCTGAAATAGTAATAACAGATCTGGTAAGAAATAATACTTTGTCAGGATTAGATATATTAAAAAGGTATAAAGAACTAAGTAATAGTCCAAAATTTTTAGTTGTAACTGCTGGCGGTGAAGATTTAATTGATACAAAGGTTATGGATGGATATATAAAAAAGCCAATTATTAATTATAATTTAATAATTCAAGAATTAAAAAAAATAAAAGAGCAAATAATATTTGAGAGACTACCTGATAATATACCTAAGAATAAAAAGAGCATTGCCAATATCAGATGTTATAAAATTTTGAAGAATTTATTAAAACACGTAAAAAAAGATAAAATTTAATAAAAATATAAAACTAAAAATAATCTAGAAAGTAACGAAGCAAATTTTCGTTTTTTATTTGACCTACTCTACAACTAGCAAAAATAATATAAATAAATGGTAGTTGATAATCAAATTAATAAAATAATGAGATAATACTAGCAAAAGAAATAATAGATGTTGCTAGTATTGGAGGATTTATTGTAATGAGTAGAACAGATAGATATGAATATAAAGACTGGGAAGGTTTTGGAAAGAGAACAAAGAATAATAGATTAGCGATAGGATTAACAAAAGAGAAGTTTGCTGATATGATTCACCGCTCTGAAAATTATGTATCAGAATTGGAAAAAGGTCATAATAGTTGCAGTGTTCATACATTATATCAAATCTCTACAGTTCTAAAAGTTCCTAGTGATAGTTTGCTATATGAGGATAATGATGTGTATATGAAAGATAGTTATAGTAGTAAAGAAATACTAAAAAATATTATTGATAGATGCAATGAAGATGAACTAGAAGTAATTAAAGACTTAATTGTGGCAGCATATCCAAATTTAAGTAAGATGACTGCTAGTAGAAAAGAGACAAAGAATAAATCTAATAAAAAATAATATAAATTAATTATTAAATATTTTTAAACAAGGATCAAAATGTCATTAAAATGATGTTTTGATCCTTATTTTAGTTAATTTAAATGATTTTGTAAATTGTATTAAATACTACAAAAAATATGTCGAAAACTTTTGGGCTATTCGACAAAACTTCCTATTTTTCGCTCTTGGAAAAGCTTGGAAAATCAACTATAATTAAACTTATAAACTTGTAAGGAGGATTATATTTTGGAAAGTGAATTTTTAAAAAAGGACAAGCTTTTGTTAATCAAAATTACAGAAGAAATTGATCATCATAGTACAGAAAAAATAAGGAGGATGGTGGATAATGAAATTACGAGATATATGCCTAGAAAAGTTTTATTTGATTTTGGTAAGGTGTCTTTTATGGATAGCGCTGGGATCGGAATGATAATTGGAAGATATAAAACGGCTAATATGCTGGGGGGAACTGTAGAAATGACTAATGTTAAACCAAGCATCAAAAAAATATTTGAAATGAGTGGAGTTTTAAAAATTATTCCAGTTGTGAAAAGTGCATAGAAAATTAATATGTCTAGCCACATAAAAAGTAATAAGCTCAAGTGTATAAAAGAAGTTATAGGCTTAAGTGAACAAATTTTATAGGTTTATAGGTATAGCCTTGAAAAACCTAAATAAATTATACAAAGGATGGAAAAAATGAAAGGTTTATACGAAAATGAAATGAAATTAGAATTTTTAAGTAAGTCAAACAATGAAGCTTTTGCTCGTATTACTGTTGCAGCTTTTGCCGCACAATTAGATCCAACAATTGAGGAATTAGCAGATATAAAAACCGCAATATCTGAAGCGGTTACTAATAGTATTATTCACGGATATGAGAATATGGAGGGGAAAATAAAAATTGTTGCAAAAATTTTTGATAATACTATTGAAGTAGAGGTTTCAGACTCAGGAAAGGGAATTGAAAATGTAGAAATGGCCAGAAAACCATTATATACATCAAAACCAAACCTTGAGAGGTCAGGTATGGGATTTACTATAATGGAAAGTTTTATGGATGAGGTATATATAGAATCAGTGCTTGGATTGGGAACTAAGGTTACAATGAAAAAGGTTATTGAAAAACAAGCTGAATTCGATAAGGATAAACAACTTGAAGTTGTGGGTGCGAATAGCATATAAGAGGTATTTTGTAATGAATAATAAGAAAGTATTTTTGAAAGCAAAGTAAGAAAATACTTTAAGATAGATTTTAGAACATAGGAAAAAAACAAAGTATACATAAGATAGAAAGGTAGGCTTGATTAAATAATATGTATGATAATAATATTGAAGATATTATTAAAGCTAAAGAGGGAAGCGAAGATGCAATGTCCAAATTAGTGGAAAATAATTCAGGTCTAATTTGGAGCATTGTTAGGAGATTTAGAGATAGGGGATATGAGTTAGATGATTTGTATCAAATAGGTTCTTTAGGCTTTATAAAATCAATAAGAAGGTTTGATACCAATTTTGAAGTTCAATTATCAACATATGCAGTACCATATATATTAGGAGAAATAAAAAGATTTATTAGAGATGATGGGCCAATAAAGGTAAGTAGAAGTACAAAAGAATTATGTGTTAAAATAAGAGAAATACAAAGAGAATATTTAAATAAAAAAGGCATAGAAATAAATATAGAAGAAATATCAAAATTGTTAAATGTATCTAAAGAGGAGATTGCTGCAGCTTTAGATTCTGTAAATTGCGTAGATTCTATATATGATGTAAATTATAAGGATGACAGTGAGGGAAATATATTAGATAAAATTCCTGCAAATGATGAAACCGAAAAAAATCTAGTTGATAAAATTGTTTTAAAGGATGCTATCAACAAACTAGATGAAAGGGAAAGAAAAATTATTCTTTTAAGATATTTTAGAGGGAGTACACAGTCTCAAGTGGCAAAAGTTTTAGGAATAAGTCAAGTGCAAGTTTCAAGAATTGAAAAAAGAGTTTTAGCCGATATGAAGGAAATGCTGGCTGTGTAGTTACAATATAAAATAAAGGAGCAATACAGTAAATGAAGAAAATTGTTTTGTATGTTTTAATCTTGGTGATATTAACATTTGTAATTCCGTTTTTTTTCACTAAAGCAACAGTTGATAGTAAACCAATTATAGGAGTTAACTTAGAAGATAATGAAGAACATATAGAAGAACAGGAGAAAAAACAAGAAACTCAACAAGAGGCGCAAAACCAAGAAGTTATGGAATATAATTATAACGATTATAATACAATAAAATTACTTCATACAAAAACAAACACAATTGAAGAATTACCATTAGATGAATATTTATATGGCGTTGTTTCGGCTGAAATGCCAATTGATTTTGAACTAGAGGCATTAAAAGCACAAGCATTGGTTGCACGAACATATACTATATATAAAATAATGCAAAATGAGTTAAAACATGGTGAAGCACATGTATGTGATAGCTCATCATGTTGTCAAGCATGGATTAGTAAAGAAGATAGGTTAGCAAAATGGGAAGAAAAAAATAAAGAGGAAAATAAGGGATATAATGTTGAGGACAATTGGAATAAAATAGTATCAGCAGTCAATGAAACAAAAGGAAAAATAATTACATATGAAGGGAAACCAATAAATGCTTTTTTTCACTCAAATAGTGGAGGAGCAACAGAAGCTCCTGTAGATGTTTGGGGAGGCACAGGATATCCATATTTGCAAACAGTTGAAACTTCTGGAGAAGATGCATACACACAGTATAGTTCAGAAGTAACAATGTCCAAAGATGAATTTGTAAATAAAATGAAACAAAAGTATTCAGACTTTCAAATAAATTTTGATGAGGAAAATTGCATTCAAGTTCAAGCTTACACAGCAGGTGGAAGAATTAAAACCATTAAAATAGGTAATTATAATCTTTCAGGAGTTGAAGTTAGAAGCATTTTTTCGCTTAGATCTGCTAATTTTGTAGTGGAAATTGGGGAACAAGATATAAAGTTTAGTGTTAAAGGTTATGGTCATGGTGTTGGAATGAGTCAAACTGGTGCGGACAGTCTAGCAAAGCAAGGATACAATTGTGAGGACATTGTTAAGCATTTTTATACGGGAATAGAGATTGTTAATTTTTAAATTTTAAATTGAGGACGGAGATAATTTAAAAAATTAATATGTATAAATTTTGCTAATATGGAAATAATTCAACTAAAGAAAAATTTAAGGAGGAAAACTTATGGCTAATAGTTTAAGAGAAAAGAAGATAAATAAAATTGTGTATATTTCAATAGTGAGCATGATTGCTGTAATTGTTATTTTTATGATATTTTTTAATGTTTTTGGGAATGCAAAAGGTAACGAAAATTCAAATTTTCAGGTTGCAGACAAAAATGATTATGAAGATCTAGATGCGGAAGAAGCTAATTCTTCCATTGGTAATAAAGTTGAAGATTTAGAAAATAAAGATGAAGGAGAAGACTGGCAAGCTGTACAAGTAACAGATAATACACAAGTGCAAGGACAGTTAGCTGATGAATTAAATGAAACTAATTCTAGCGAAACAGATAATAATGAAAATAACACTCAAAATTTAAATCCAGCTGACAGTTCAGAGATTGCAGATAATACAAGTGAAATTGTTTCAATGAATATCGCAAATGAATCTGATGAGCAGGCAGGTATAGAAAAAAATGATGCAGAAATCACTAATAATGAAGAGCCTGTAGAAGATCCAACTTTTACTATTCCTGTTGAAGGAGAGATAGTAAAACAATATGGTAAAGATAAGTTGATATATTCAGATACATTAAAAGAATGGACAACTCATTTAGGGATAGATATAAAAGCTGATAAGACAACTGTAGTTAAAGCTTCTGCAGATGGTGCAGTAAAGTCTATAAAAAACGATCCTAGATACGGTTTAACAGTGGTTATTGAGCATCAAAATGGATTTTCATCTGTGTATTCTAATTTATTGACTGCTGAATTTGTTGTGGTTGGAGAGACCGTAAAGTCTGGACAGACAATAGGAACAGTGGGAAATTCGGCTACTTTTGAAATATTGGATGATGCACATTTGCATTTTGAACTTTTAAAGGATGGGAATTCTGTAGACCCAGAAATGTATTTGAGGTAAGGTCTTTTCAGCATAAGACTTAATGTACGTCATACAAGAGTCTTATGCTGAAAAGTACTAGAATAATAAAGTAAGTGATGAAATTTTATTATTGTAAAATATATGTTGTTGTGATATTATTTTTTGGAAATAATATTTTTTGATAAATTAGGAGGAGCAAAGTGGCAGAAGTTAAATGGACAAAGGAGCAGTCTTTGGCAATAAATGAGAAGGGGAATAACATTTTAGTTGCGGCAGCGGCACGGTAGTGGGAAGACTGCTGTATTAGTTGAGAGAATTATAAATAAGGTTATAAATGACAAAGTTGATATTGATAAAATTTTGATAGTTACTTTTACAAGTGCTGCAGCAAGTGAGATGAGGGAGAGAATATTGGAGGCAATTTATAAGAAAATTGAGGAAGATCCATCTAATGCGCATTTGCAAAAACAGATTATTTTGTTGAATAAGGCGAATATTAGTACAATTCACTCATTTTGCTTAGATATTATAAGAAATAACTTTTATGAAATTGATACTTCGGCAAATTTTAGAGTAGCTGATTCTGCTGAAGTCGAGTTGCTGAAACAGGAAATAATAGATGATTTGTTTGAAGAAAAGTATTTGTGTGAGGATAAATCTTTTGAAAAATTATTAAATACATATACAAATTATAGAGGGGACGAAAATTTAAGACAATTAATTTTGAACATATATAGATTTATTCAAAGTAGTCCTTTTCCTGAAAGATGGTTGAAAGAACAGGTTGAGAAATTTAATTTAAGTAATAAATTAGAGCAGGATTTTTCAGAGACTGTATGGGGTCAGATTTTATTAGAAAATTTTAGGGAAGAATTAACAGCTTCAATTTTAAAATTAAAACAGGTAGAAAAAAGTTTATCAGGTTATGAGGAATTAGCAAAATATCAATTAGTAATTGGTAGTGATATTGAAACTTTGGAAAATATTAAAAATAGTACAGATTTGTGGGAGAGTGCTTATAATAGTGCAACTGTTTTGTCATGGGCTAAATGGCCATCAGATAGAAAGATTAGTTTAGAAGTTAAGGATGTAGCTAAAGAGATTAGAGATAGTGTTAAGAAAAAGGTGTCATCAACTATCGAAAAGTATTTGATTTATAATTCTAAACAAGCGAATTCTGATATATACGAGATGTATGATATTTTAGTTTCTATTAAAAATTTAGTTGTAGAGTTTACAACTAAATTTGCTGCTAAAAAGAAAGAAAAAAATATTGTAGATTTTAATGACATAGAACATTTTGCTTTGAACATTCTATTAAAAATAGATGAAGATGGAAAAATGTATGAGACTGATGTTGCTAAGAAATATAAAGAGAAGTTTGAAGAAATTGCGATTGATGAGTATCAAGATAGTAACTTGGTTCAAGAGTATATTTTAAAAAGTGTTTCAAGAGGAAACAATATTTTTATGGTTGGTGATGTTAAACAAAGTATATATAAGTTTAGACAGGCAAGACCAGAGTTATTTCTTGAAAAATATGCAACATATAAATTAAAAGGGGAAAAAATAACAAAAGGAATGAAGATTCAATTGTTCAAAAACTTCAGAAGTAGGGAAAATGTTTTAGATTTGACTAATTTAATTTTTGAAAATATTATGAGTTCAAATTTGGGTGATATTTGCTATGATGAAAAGGAATTCTTGAATTATGGTGCTAATTTTCCAGCTCCAGAGCATACTGAAAAATTAAAGATAAAAGGTTCTTTAAATACAATAGAATCTAATGTGAATTATAATAATATAGAGGAAGATACAAAAAATTTTGCAGGAATTGCTGAGTTGGATATAATTGATTTAAAATTGCCAGATGAGGACATTTATAAGAGTCCTAATAGTAATAATGAAGCAAATATTAATATGTCTAATATAGAGGCGAAGGAAGAAAAAGATGATGATACTGATGAATTATCAGAAAGTCAAGAAAGAGTGGAGGATGTTGTATTAGAGGCTAAATATGTAGCTAAAAGGATAAAAGAAATTATTGATAGTAATTATATGGTATATGATAGAAAAAGTGGTTATAGAAAGGTGACTTACAAGGATATAGTTGTATTATTACGTTCAACAAAGGTATCTGCACCTATTTTTGAAAAAGAAATATCAAATCTAAATATGCCAGTTTTTAGTGATGTATCATCTGAATATTTGGAATCAATGGAAATTCAGACTATAATGTGTTTATTAAAGGTTATTGATAATCCTATGCAAGATATTCCGCTAGTTACAGTATTAAGGTCTAGTATAGGAGGATTTTCGGATAATGAATTAGTTGAAATTAGAGGAAATGATAAGAATATTTCCTTTTATGAATCTTTAAAAAACAAGCTTGAATTTCTAGAGAATGAAAATAGTCAGGTTTTAAAGTCTGATATAGTAAAAACTATAAAAAATAAAATAGAAATATTCTTGAACAATTTAAAAAAATGGCAGGATGAAGAAAAATATATGTCATTAGATGAGTTGATTTGGCAAATCTATAGTGATACAAATTTTTACAACTATGTTACTCTTTTACCTAATGGAGGCTTAAGACAAGCTAATTTAAAAATGCTTTTTGAAAGAGCAAAACAATATGAAACTGCTAGCTTTAAAGGCTTATTTAATTTTATAAATTTTATAGATAAATTGCATTCAAATAGTGGAGATTTATCATCAGCCAAGTTGATAGGAGAGAATGAAAATGTTATTAGAATTATGAGTATACATAAAAGTAAAGGGTTGGAGTTTCCAGTTGTCTTTCTATCATGTATGGGAAAACAATTTAATTTACAAGATTTAAATGACAATATAATATTACATCAGGATTTAGGTTTTGGTCCCAAATATATTAATAGTGAGAAAAAAATTGAGTATACGACGCTAGCAAAAGAGGCAATAAGATTACAATCAAAGGTTGAAACTTTATCAGAAGAGATGAGAGTTTTGTATGTTGCTTTAACAAGAGCAAAAGAAAAACTTATAATTACTGGAGTTTCAAAAGATTTGGAAAAAGCTTTTAAAGAAAAAGAAAGTTTAATTCAAATGTATAAGGATAATCATAAAGGAATAAATCATGTTTTGCTAAAAAAATATAAATCATATCTTGATTGGATTGAATTAGTATATTTTAATAATCTTGAAATTATAGACAAATTTATGAAGGTAACTATAGTAAAGAAATCGAAATTATTAAAAATTTTAAAGGAAAATGAATTGATAGATGGTGAAGAGAATATCATAAAGAAACTAAATGACAGGGCAAGAAAATTGGAAGAATCTAAAACAAATGAACTTGCTAAAGTTTTGAAATGGAAGTATCTTTATGTTGACTCATCAGTCATTCCAACAAAAACATCTGTTACAAAATTAAAAGATGTAGATAATGAACAGATTATTTCAATAGAAGAGATTGAGGAAAATAAAAAGATTAATGCAGGTAGAAATAACGATATTGATCAAATTCAACTAGATGAACAAATATCAAAAGATAAACTAGATATAGCACAACAAGAACAGAATATTTCAGAATCAAAATTTGCGATAGCAAGACCTCAATTTTTAAATGAAGATGTAAAAATAACTAATGCACAGAAAGGTACATTAATGCACTTATGTTTCCAAAAACTAGATGAAAGAAAAGAATATACTAAGGAAATGCTACAGCAACTGGTAGATGATTTAGTACATAGGAAGATAATTACTACATTAGAAGGAAAATCAATAAACATGTATAAGTTGTATGCATATACAAAATCAGAATTGTTTAGACAGCTAAAGAATGCTAAAAAAGTATATAAGGAACAACCTTTTTATATAAGTTTAACAGCAAATGAGATTTATGGGAATGGATTAGAAGATAATATATTAGTACAGGGTATTATAGATTTATATTTTATAAATCAAGAGGGAGAGGTTGTGCTAGTAGATTATAAAACTGATTTTGTTGAAAAAGGAAATGAATTGGCTTTGGTTGGAAAATACAAAAAACAATTAGAAATATACAAAAAGGCAATAGAGCAGGCTTTGAAAAGAAGTGTAGATAAGTCTTATATTTATTCTGTTTATTTAGATAAGTTGATTGAGATTTGAAGAAAACTCCTGCATAACATGCAGGAGTTTTTCATGTAAATAGTGTTGCAATAAGACCAATTAATACAGAAGAACAAATACCAAACACTAGTACAGGTCCTGCAACAGTAAACATCTTTCCACCAACTCCCATAACATAGCCTTCAGATTTATACTCAATTGCTGGAGAAACAATAGAGTTTGCAAATCCTGTAATTGGAATTAAAGAACCTGCTCCTGCAAATTTACCAATTTTATTAAATAAATTTAAGCCTGTTAATAAAGCTGCAACTCCTATTAATACAATAGAAACAACAGTTGAGGCAGATGTTTGATCCAAACCTTTATACATACAGAAATCCATTATTATTTGACCAATAGTACAAATCAGTCCACCAACCCAAAATGCATTTAAACAGTTTTTTAAAATAGGAGAATTAGGTGATTTTTTATCTACATAATCACTATATTCTTGTTTTGTTTCAATAGGTTTCATAGTAAATCCAATCCTTTCATACAAATTATATAAGTTTTTAAAGTTATTTAAGAATTTCGTTGTGTATCAATTACAAAAGAAAGATCTAAATCAGCATAATATTCTGTAATCTTATTACCACTAATTTTAGCACGTTGAGCTATAACTTTAACACTAGATAAGTAATCTATGCTTTTTGAAGCTTCAGTAATTGCAGTGGTAATAGCATCTTTCCAAGATACCTCAGAACTACCAGTGATTATTAAATGTTTTTCAATATCCATAATATCATCCTCTCTTTTAACCGAATTTAATATTATTGTAACTTTTTTTACAAAAATTATACAAAAAAAATTCCATTTATGTTATTATAAAATATAGTTAGAAAAAAATAGGGAAAGAAGGAAACTTATGAAAGAAAAAGTAGTATTTATAGTAGTATTAGTATTATCAATTGTTTATATTCTTATTGGAAATAGAATAGCAACGAAAAATAATAAAATATTAGATGATGTTACAAAACTAGATTATACAAAAGGTGAAATAACAAGAATTTTAGAAAGAAAAGAGACTCCAGTTCAAGTAGGAGAATTGGAAGAGCAATATAATACAGATATAACATTTGAAGCACAAATAACATCAGGAGATAAAAAAGGTGATCTAATATTTGGTACACAAAATATTTCAACATACATATCAGGAACTATTAAAGAAGTAGAAACTGGGGATAAAATTTTATTGTATAATGACACTTCAAATGAAGGTGAATCTAAATGGTATTTTATGGAATATTCTAGAACATCAGCATTAGTGTGGTTGGGAATAATTTTCTTAGCTCTAATATTATTCTTTGGTAGAAAAAAAGGTGTAAAAACACTTATAGCTTTAGCTTTTACAGTATTAGCAATATTTGTAGTATTTGTTCCAGCAATATTGGGAGGAAAAAATATATATGCATGGACAATTGTGACTTGTGCATTTATAACACTTAGTACAATCATACTGGTATATGGATGTAGTAAAAAAACTATTGCTACTTCATTTGGTTGTATAGGTGGAGTTTTAGTAGCGGGAATATTAACATTAATTATGAATAGTGTCCTAAATTTAACAGGTTTTGTAGATGAAAATGCAATATATCTAGAACAATTAAATTCAGCTATAGATTTAAAAGCAATTATATTCGCAGGAATCTTAATAGGTGCATTAGGAGCTATAATGGATGTTTCAATAGATATAGCATCATCATTAAATGAAGTATCAAGTAATGCAGAAAAGCTAGAGTTCAAAGATATAATGAAATCTGGATTGAATATAGGAAAAGATATAATGGGAACAATGACAAATACACTTATATTAGCATATATAGGAAGTTCATTATCAACAGTTTTACTATTAACTGCAAGTAGTCATTCAATATCATATTTATTTAATTTGGAAATGATTGCTGTAGAAATATTGCAGGCTATAGTAGGAAGCATAGGAATTTTAACTACTATACCATTAACCTCGTTAATTGCTGCAAGTTTATATAAATATGTAGATAAGAGTAAATATGTATATAAATATAAAAGTGGAAAAGAAAATTTATAAATTTAATAAGCCAATTGTATAAATAAACTGATTGTAGGAGGACAGAATGTACGCATATATAAAAGGAACATTAGAAATAAAAACAGCAGAATATATTGTTATAGAAACAGGTGGAATAGGATATAAAATATTTATGTCTGAATCTGGTATAGATAAATTGGGTGAGATAGGAGAGAAAGTTAAAGTCTATACATATTTAAGAGTTAGAGAAGATGATATGAGTTTATTTGGATTTAATTCTAATGAAGAATTACGCATGTTTGAATTATTATTGTCAGTAAGTGGAGTGGGTGCGAAATCAGCAATAGTTATATTATCTAATATAACACCATCAAGTTTTGCATTGGCGGTAATTACAGATGATGTTAGTAAATTAAAAAAAATTCCAGGAATAGGTCCTAAAACAGCTCAAAGAATTATATTAGAGTTAAAAGATAAGTTAAAAGCTGTAGAAGACACTAACAAAGATGAATTAGAGGAAATGTTATTACAGAAAGAGTCTGATGGAGAAAATATCTCAGAAGCTATTTCTGCATTGCAAGTATTAGGTTATACTAGAAAAGAAATAGATAAAGCATTAGAAAAATTTGATAAGGCAGATTTAAGTGTTGAGGATATTATTAAAAAAGGATTATTGTATTTGGCAAAGTAAGGAGTTTGTAAAATGATAAATAGCAATGAACCATTAGCATTTAGAATGAAACCTGAATGTTTAGAAGACTATGTAGGACAAGAACATATTCTAGGAAAAGATAAAATATTATATAGGACTATAAAAGCAGATAGGTTATCAAGTATTATTTTATGGGGCCCTCCCGGATGTGGAAAAACATCTTTAGCAAAGGTTATTAGTAATACAACAAAATATAAATTTAAAAAAATAAATGCAGTTACTGCTGGTGTTTCAGATATAAAATCAGCAATTGAAGAAGCCCAAAATATAATGTTAAATCCTAGTGGAAAGTGTATTTTATTTATAGATGAGATACATAGGTTTAACAAGCTTCAACAAGATGCTTTATTACCATATGTTGAAAATGGTACTGTAATTTTAATTGGAGCAACAACAGAAAATCCATATTTTGAAGTTAACAAGGCTCTTATATCTAGATCAATGGTATTTAAATTGAATCCGTTAACAAAAAATGATATATACAAAGTTTTAAAAAAATCAATAACAGATAAAAGAGGTTTAGGGGATTATAGTATAAAAATTGAAGATGAAACCTTAATGAAAATTGCGGAAGTATCAAATGGTGATGTAAGAACTGCCTTAAATGGCTTAGAAGTAGCCGTACTTACAACAGAAATGGATTCGGATGGCTTTATTAATATAACAAATGAAATAGCTGCTGATAGTGTTCAAAATAGAAAAGCAATTTTCGATAAAAATGGTGATAGTCATTACGATAATATAAGTGCTTTTATAAAATCCATGCGTGGAAGTGATGCAGATGCAACTTTATTTTATTTGGCAAGGGCTATAAATGGTGGAGAAGACCCAATGTTTTTGGCTAGAAGAATTGTTATTTCAGCTGCAGAAGATGTGGGGATGGCAAATCCAAATGCATTAGTAGTTGCAAATTCAGCAATGCAAGCTGTTCACATGGTTGGAATGCCTGAGGCAAGGATAATTTTAGCAGAAGCGGCTGTATATAATGCCAAATCACCGAAATCAAATGCTTCTTATTTGGGAATTAATAAGGCTCTAGAAGATGTTGCAAATAAGGATACTGGAGAGATTCCAATGCATATAAGAAATGCTCCTGCTGAAGGTATGGAGAAAGAAGGATATGGGGTTGGTTATAAGTATCCTCATGATTATCCGGGACATTATGTGGAGCAACAGTATTTGCCAGATAAGATGCTTGGAACAAAGTATTATGTTGAGGATGAGAATACTTAGGCTACAACAACAGTAAACATAAAAACTTTAAAAAATCATAAACTATTGAAATATTTCTAAAAATTTGTTATAATTGTAAAGTATATAGAATATTCGAAGGGATGTTGAATAAATGAGTGAAGAAGAAAAAATAAAAAGATATTTCATCAAGGATGTTGAATTAACTTCTATTGACGAAGACAAACTCAACGGTAAAGACCTTGTGAGAAATTTAGAATTAATTATAGATAACACTCAACCACCTTTTAATATAGCCATAACAGGAAAAAGTGGTAGTGGTAAATCTTCTATAATTAATTTTTTGACTGCCAAATATGAAAAAGATATAGAGAATTATAATATTGATAAAGTTAATGTTTGGAAAGAAAATGTTTCATTAAAAAAATATTTAGAATCTAAATATAACAAAGTAGATGATGTAGATGATATAGCTGGAGATAGTAGTATAATAGGTAATGAAATACATATAGAACAAAATAAAGTTAATAGTGCTAATAAAGAAAATAATGGTAGCGAATATAGTAACTATATAAAAAAAGATGATAATCAAAAAGCAAAGAGTAAATCTTTAAGAATTATTTTAGCTATATGTAATGCTGTTTTGACATTTGTAGCATGCTTTTTTATTACAAGTATAATATTTGTGATAATGGAATATTTACAAAATAGAAATATTTATAGAACAAATGATATATTTTTTGTTGAAAATACATACTTGAATTATTCAGAAAATTTAGGGCTTATAATGTTATTTTCACTAGTATTAACAGGTAGTTTACTTATCGTGTATAATTTATTTATAAAAAAGGATAAGCGAAAAGTAGGTGAAGAAACTTATAAAACATATGATTCTAACATAATTCATAATAATTATACAATGCAAAATGATATTGTTACAACAGTTAATAGTGTAGAAAAAAAATTAGAAAAGAAAAATATTGTTATAGTAGAAGATATAGATAAATTATCTGTTGAAAAAATGCTAAAAGTATTAGAAGAAATCAAGTATTGTAATGAATATGAGAATTGCATATTTATAATACCTTTAGAAAAAAATATTTTGAAAAAAGCAATTGAAGTCAGAAATACAATAAAAGCAAGTCCGAAATATAAACCTTTGAAATTTGAAAAAGTGTTTGATAAAATCTTTCAGTTTAAAATGCATATGCCAGAAATTACTAATAGTTATTTTAAAGAATATGCTATTAATTTGGTACATGAAGATATACAAGATTTTATAGATGAATATTGTGAAAATGAGACATTTGAAAAGATTATTAGAAGTGTTTTAATATATAAAAATGTAACTACTCCTAGACATGTAAAAAAGCTTATAAATAATTTTGTAAATAATAAATTATTAGCATATTATAAATATCAAAATGGAGAGCTTGATGAAGAATTTATTAAATCAAAAGAATTTGATTACCAATTAGCTAAGATATCAGTTCTACAGCTTGATTTTGAGGAATTCTATGATTTGATATTCAAAGATTTCAGCTATTTAGACAAGCTTATAGAACTATATAACCTAGATAAAGAAGAATTAAAAGTAAGATATAATGAGTTAGATGAAAAATTAAAACCTTTCTTGAAAGTGAAATATAAACCTTTAAAGAGCTTTTTAAGACAGACTAGAATTCATAAAATCAGTGAAATAGCTACTCTAATGTATTTGACTAAGAATTCAACAGAAAAATTATATAAAGGAATACCTATTTCTAATTATATTGCTGGTGAAGAAAAAATATCAGATTGGAGTAATAAACAAATTTCAGAATTTATAAAATTAATTGATAATAAAAATGATTTGGAAGAATTTACTTTAAATAATTTTGAACAATTATTGGAAAATCTTGAAAATAATATACAATATAAAGATTACTTTATAGAATTCAATGAAAATGTTATGGAAATTGAAGAATATATAGATAAACAAGACTATTTGAAATATTTAAAGTTAGTTGCTATCAATTATAATAATTACCCAGAAGAAGCAATGCAAGTATTCAAATATTCAAAGGTACGAATAACTGGAGATATAATGAAAGTACTATTAGACAAATTTGAAGAAAATTTATCTAATGAAAACTATCAAGATACATATGAAATAGTAAGAGATAATAGTGATTGCTTCTATGAGGAGAATGGAAATATATCTTCCTATGTACATTTTTTAGTAGATTATATTCAAATGTCACCTAATCCAAATGAAATTATTATTGAATTAGATGAAAACTTTACAAGAATAGGAAAGATATATGAATTAAATAGGAATGTAAAAGGTCTAGAAAATTTGGATTATGATAAAGCTTATAAATTTATGGCAAAATGCTTAGATAATGGTGATTTGTATAGAGCAACATATGTTATAAATAGTATACTTTCTGATGAAAACTCAGTTGAGGATTGCTTAAATATTGAAGAAAGAATGAAAAAATACAACTTAGTGGATATTATAGAATGTGACGTAGATGACATTATAGAGATAGAAAATTCTAAATTAGGGATAAATAGTGATATTAATAACATAAATATGTATTCTCAGTCTAGTAGTAGTATAGACAAAACAGAGAATATAGAAAAAAATTATATTTTATTAAAAAATATTTTAGAAATATGTGTGATAAAACAAATTTATTTAAGTGACACAGATATTATGAAATTGTTAGAAAAAGCATTAGATAATATAGAAGATTATGAATATATCTTATCTATATATGAAATAATAAAAAAATTAGATAGAATGTATTTCTATGAATCTAGAAAGAGTTTTAATGATATAATTTATGCAAGTTTTCATAATACTGAAAATGAGGATGTAAAAGAATCAGCAATAGAATGTTCTAGATATTTTAAAAGTATACGTTTATTTAAAGCAAAATTAACAGTGGAAGAAGAAAAATTTTATAATCAAAAAATGGGTGTATAGTCCGATGAAATTAAGCAAAAAGAAGTCATTTTAGAATAGAAAACTATAAATAAAAAATCCAGTGAATAATCGCTGGATTTTTTGTTTATGAGATTCTTATTCAGGGTCACGCTCTTATTTGTATTATAGGAAAGTCTTATTTTGGTCTCAATATTTTTTGCCATAAGCTCCAATTCCACTAATTCCTTTTTGTCCATCACGTAGCTCATTTTCAAAACTCTTAATTGATACATATTTAGACCTATCAGTAATTGCAATATTTTCTGCAACAATTAGAGGATCAATAAAATCTATTAAAATTCTAGCAGGTGATGATGCAAAGTTTGCCCCAGCTTGAATTAGTGCTTCATAATAACTTTGGCATGCACCTGCAAAAATGGCTAAATTATTAGAATAATTTTCCCAGGCTCGTGCTGCCATAACTGTTTTTACGAAGTATGCGGAATTTCTATAATTATATATATCATTAAAACCAGTACCACGTTTAATCATACCATCATGGCCTGTAATAACTAGTATGTCAGGATGATATTTATCCAATAAACTCTGAACAACAATAGGCTGTCTATTCTCAGATATATTTTTAACAATGGCATTAATTCCCATTTCTTTATAACATCTAACAGATTTTTGGGAGTATTTTATATCACCATCTAGATGTAAGACATTGCCATAATTATATAATCTTCTTAATCTTTTTGTATATTTTCCTAAATGAGTAAGAAGTCTATCTTCAAGGCTCTTTTCATTTGACTTCACAATTCGTTTATCAATAATCTCTAAGTCCTCTATAGGACTATCAGCCTTGATTCTCATTGTTAAACCTTTCAAAATGGCAATTTGAGCATGATTATTCAAATTTATAATTCTATCTATAATAAAAATAATATCATTTCCATACGATATTCTGCCTACAATATCACCTTTTTTTAGTTTAGTCAATTTAAACACACTCCTCCATTTTAAATAAGGATATTATATTTTATGTAAAAGAATGTCGAATTGTGATAATATTTGCATTTCATTTTTGGCGGGAGGAGTGTTAAGGATTTACCTTTTGGGGGTGTTACCGAGAAAAATAAAATATTTTTTTTATATGTATTCAAGTAAGTATGTGATGTTAAAATTGTAATATTTTCGTAATAAAAATGTGATAAAAATGTAATATACCTAACGCAAACCTCTAAAAGTATTGAAAATACTACAATATAAGCAATTGATGGTACAAAAACCATTTTGACAAAATTCGCCTCAAATGCTATAATCAAAGTATCTTAAAGAAGTAGGTGATTGAAAAATGATTTGCAAAAATGATATTTCAAATATTAAAGCAGATATTGAAGAAATGAGTGACAATAAGCAACGAATAATTGTTAAAGGGTCTCTAGGAAGGAGTAAATCGTTTGAAAAACAAGCTACAATAGAGAAAGCATACCCAAATATGTTTATAGTAAAATATGATAATGAAGACAGAAATGCAACTTGGAGTTACATAGATGTTCTAACAAGAACTGTTGAACTTGAAGTATTTGATGGAGAAAAATATAATCCATTATTACCACCATTAGCTGAAGAAACAAAAAGAGTAAAAGCTACATTATAATTTCATAAAATTGATTAGATTATTTATAGATTACTAATTAAAGTACAAAGATACTTTATTAGTAATCTTTTATTTTTATAATAAAAAGATTGGTCTGTAAAGTTAATATTAATTGAAAAAATAAAAGATGGTATATAGCCAGTTTTGTCATATTAAAAAGTTAATCACTTTATGAATTAACTTTTTGCAATCATTATTAAGAATTGGAATATTTTGTCTAGATTATAAATATACTGTACTAAAAAAAGGAGGTAAAAAAATGGCTATAGAAACATTAAAGGAAAATTTATGTGTTAACCAAATAATTGGAAAATCAAAGGAAAACATAATTGCTGAAGGTGATGCAATTATACCAGATATAAAACCAGATATACTAAGCACCATTAATACAAATGGAACAGTATGTATTTATAAAAAAGAAGTATTAGATGGAAAAATTAGAATTGATGGAGGAGTACAAGTATATATAATGTATTTAGCAGATGATGAAAATAGCAGTGTAAGAGGGATCAATACTGTTATAGATTTTACAAAAGTAATTGATATAGAAAAGGCTAATTCAAATATGAATATGGAAAGTAATATTAATTTAAGAGATATAGAGTGTAAGATTTTAAATGGTAGAAAAATTAATATTAAAGCAAACATTGATGTTGATATAAGTATATATTCTAATGAAAACATAGAATTTATAAAACAGATTGAAAATAGAGAAGATATTCAAACTTTAAATACTATGACAACTATTGATTCTTTGCTTGGTACAGGAAATACGAAGGTGTATGCTAAAGATACAATAAGTATAGAAAATACAGATAATTTAGCAGAAATTCTAAAATTCAATATTAATCTAACAAATAAGGAAATAAAAACAAGTTATAATAAGATATTGGCTAAAGCTGATATGCAAGTAAATATCGTATATTTAACAGAAGACAATCGAATAAATGAAGTAAAATGGGAAATTCCTGTTATGGGATTTATAGATATGCAGAATATCTCAGAGGATAATTTATGTAATTTAAATTATGAAATAAAAAATATATTATTAAAACCAAACTCTGCAGAAGAACATTCAATTTATGTTGAAGTAGAATTTGAAATATATTGTAATGTTTATGAGAAGAAGGAGTTAAATATAATTCAAGATTTATATAGTCCATCAGAGAGCATAAATATTAATCAAAAAAACATAACAGTCATGCAAGATAAGCAAAATGCAAAAGGCACATGTGTAATAAAAGAAAGAATGGTTATTCCTGAATTAAATAATAGTAAGATATGTAATGTTGAAATTTTCCCAAGAATAATTAAACAGAATATATATAATGATAGGGTTATGTATGAAGGTGAACTAGAAATTAAATTTATGTATATGTCAAGTGTTACAAATAGAGTAGATATTAAAAGTCAAAATTTACCATTTAATGCAAATTTGGAATGCCAAGGAGTATCTCAAACATCAAATCTAATGACTCAAGTTGATATACTAAAACAGGATTTTGTAATTATGCAGGATGGAGGTATTGAGGCAAACATAGAATTAAGCTTGAATGGAGATATATCAAAAATGATGGAGGTAAAAGTGATAGATAATTTAGAAGTGTTGGAAGATAATGATGAAAATATTTATAGTATAGTGGTTTATTTTGTAAAACCGGGAGACACCTTATGGAATATTGCAAAGAAATTTAAAAGTACTATAAAGGCAATTGCATTGGTTAATGGGATAGAAGATGAGAATAAAATTAATGTGGGGCAACAATTGTTTATTCCTAAGTTTGTTTAGTAGTAATTTAGATTATAATTTAAGATTAAGAACTGACAAAGTTACAATCAAGTAAAGTTGTGGGAGTTTTAATGGATAAGATTTATTCAAGAAAAAGATTTTTAATTCCAAAGCTTAGAGTTGTAAGATGGAAAAGAGGTAGAAGGAATTTATCAAGAAAATTAAGAAGTAGAAAATCAGATTACTCTAATAAAAATAGTGAAAATTCAAAAAATGATAATAATAGGATAATAAGTAGAAAATTAATAAAAACATCTTTGGTGGTAATTATAGCTATATTTATTGCAAATAGAATAATAGCAACAATAGAACCAACTATGGATGTGTTATGTATTGATATGGCAAAATCAATTGCAACTAAGGTTTCTAATGAACAGGCTACTTTAGTTATGAATAATTATAAATATGAAGATATTTCTAATATATTAAGGGATGAACAGGGAAATGTAAAAATGATTCAAATGAATACGATTACAGTTAATGCTATAACATCTGATGTTGCCTTAAAAATACAAGATGTTTTGAATAATTATCATAGTGGAGAGTTTAATATAAAATTGGGTACTTTTAGTGGAATTAAATTTCTTTCTGGTAGAGGACCTGATGTTCCTATAAAGATGTCTACAACAGGTAATGTTGAAACTGATTTGGTTTCTCAATTTTCACAGGCTGGAATAAATCAGACTATACATAGGATTTATTTGAATGTGAGTTGTAGTGTGACTATTTTGACGCCTTTTGATAGTTTGGAGGAAAATATTACTAATCAGGTTTTGCTGGCGGAGGCTGTGATAGTGGGGGATGTGCCTGAGACTTATTATAATTTGAATGAGGTTACTAATGATGATTTAATTGAATTGGTTGAATAAGGTGATTCTTTTGAAATAAATGTTAAATAGTAAAAATTTGTAAAAAGATATTGACAGATTATATACCTAGATATACTAGGATTAGTTCTTAGTGTTTATAGGAAGAAGGATATTATTTAATAAAATAAAAAACTCGAAAGTAATAAAACTTTCGAGTTTTGATATTTGGTATAAAATTTTATCTCTTTGAGAATTGTGGTGCACGTCTTGCTTTCTTTAAACCATATTTCTTTCTTTCCTTCATACGAGGATCTCTTGTTAAGAAACCTGCTGATTTTAGTGTTGGTCTAAATTCTCCATTAGCTTGTAATAAAGCTCTTGAAATACCATGACGAATTGCTCCAGCTTGACCTGTAAATCCACCACCAACTACTTTACAAATAACATCATATTTTGTTACAGTGTTTGTTGCTGTTAATGGTTGTCTTACTATAACTTTTAATGTTTCAGCACCAAAATATTCATCAATACTTCTACCATTAATTGTTATAACACCTGTTCCTTCAACTAATCTAACTCTTGCAATTGATTTTTTTCTTCTTCCTGTACCGTAGAAAACTATTTTTTCTGATTTTGCTTTAGGCATTTTTTATTTCCTCCCTTAATATAAATTAGAAATTCCAAATTTCTGGTTTTTGTGCTGCGTTTTCATGTTCACTACCAGCATAAATTCTTACTTTTTTAATCATTTGTCTTCCTAATGAATTTTTAGGAAGCATTCCTTTGATTGCAAGCATCATTGCTTTCTCTGGATTTTTGTCTAACATAACTCTTGCAGTTGTTTCTTTCATACCACCAATATATCCTGAATGATGTCTATAAATTTTTTGATCTAATTTGTGTCCTGTTAAAATAACTTTACTTGCATTTAGTATTATAACATGATCTCCTGCATCCATGTTAGGTGTATAAGTTGGTTTGTGTTTTCCTCTTAATAATTTAGCAGCTTCTGTAGCTACTCTACCTAATGGTTTGTCAGCAGCATCAATTATATACCATTTTCTTTCGATTTCATTTCCTTTTAAAACATATGTAGTGTTAGTATTCATGGTAAAAATTACCCTCCATTTCATAAAATAATTTATTTATATATGAAACTCAAAGTAAAACCACCGGGGAGAAGTTTGCCTTTAAGCCATATTTCAAATTTATTGCTTTTCTATTTTATAACAAATGTTGGGAAAAGTCAAGGGATTTTTGGAATAAAGTTCCAATTGTTTGTGTC
>CANQKT010000009.1 GCA_947624525.1 uncultured Clostridia bacterium
AATGGTTTTCATTGGTCTAGAAATGAAGGTGCTTGGCAAAGAGAGTTTGATGAAAGAACAATAAGAGTTACTAATGAGATTCTATCATATATTGGCCAATATTATAATCTAGTAATATTTTATGAAATTACCTTGTAGTACAATAAATAAAGCCAGCAAAAATAAATTGCTGGCTTTGGTGTTATTTTTTGAATCGATTGTAGTCGTGAATGAAGTTCTTTGCTTTATCCTGATTAGAGAAAAGAATGTTGAAATTCATATACCCAATAGAGGAATCGATGTTTAATTCAAAGTTTGATATTTTTCCATTAGTCATTGAAGTAATAATCTTGAAATCATCAAACATTGAAACAACTACTTCTTCTAAGATGCTTAATTTTGATTCTACTAAGCAGGAAAATGAAATTGTAGTACTAGCCGTCTGAGAAATATCCCAATTGTTTTTTAGAGTGAAACTATTAGGGTATTTGTTGATGAGAGCAGTAACAAATTCATTAGCGACTAGAGCATTCTTCAATGCAAAATACAGTTCGTTCTCTTCGCCTTTGATGTTTGTTAGTAACTGTGCTTTAAAGGTATTTGCTACAGTGATAACCTTGTTAGTGAGTGGCTGATTGAATGTTATCCGTACTATGTTTCTTTCAATAGCGTATGACCAATCATAAATGTTAATCATACTAACACCTCCATAAAATTTTATATATCATATCACAAAATATCATAAATTTCAAGTATTATGTTGATTTTAATTAAAATTATCCCAAAATATTGAATTTTCATGAAATGTATAGTATACTGAGTATAAATATTGCAAAGGGGAGGTATCTATGTCTTTTATAGTAGCGATTGATGGACCAACGAGTGCAGGCAAATCTACTTTAGCAAAAAGATTATCAAAGGAGTTAGGGTTTCTAAATATCCAAACAGGAGCAATGTATAGATGTGTAGCTAAATTAATGATGGATAATTGTGTTTCACTTGATAGCATCGATGAAGTCAGAAAAATATTAAAAACTCTTGAGATTGATTTTAAAGATACGAAAGATGGTCAACTTGTTTTTTTAAATGGAAAAGAAGTTACTTCGGAAATTAGAACAAAAGAAATAACAGATTTCACAAGTGAAGTGGCATCAATACCGATTGTCAGAACAACTATGGTAGAAATGCAACGAAATATGGCAAAAAGAAAAGATGTTGTTATGGAAGGTAGAGATATAGGCACTAATGTTTTTCCAAATGCGGATTTAAAAATTTTCTTAAATGCAAATCCTAAGGTGAGAGTAAAAAGAAGATTAGCAGAATTGGAGAAAAATGGAGAAAAATCTGATTTTCACGAAATAGCGGAAAGTATATATAAGTGGGATGAAGAGGCAGTACATAGGGAAATTGGAGCATTAAAAAGAGCGGAGGATTCTATTTATATAGATACAACATTTTTAACAGAAGAAGAATTGACTAAAATTGTAGTAGGAAAAATAAGAGAAAAGTATAAAGATGATCAAGAATTATAGGAGGAAAAAATGGAAGAAATAGAATATTTGGATTTAGTTGATGAAAATGATAATGTTATAGGGAAAGAAGATAGAAATGTAATATATAAAAATAACTGGAGAAATTTTAGGGTGATAAATATAATGATATTTACCAGTGAAAATAAGATAATAGTACCAAAAAGAAGTGGAAATAGAAGAGTTTTCCCAAATTGTTATGATTGTTCTGTAGGTGGACATGTATCATCTGGTGAAACTTATGAACATGCAGCATATAGAGAATTAGAAGAAGAATTGGGCATTACTAATGTTAAATTAGAAGAAATCGGATATTTTAAACCGTATGATATTGATACTAGTGCTTTTTCAAAGATGTATAAGCTAGTATATGACGGTGAGTTAAATTATGATAAGGATGGAATTCAACAAATTTATTATATGGATAAAGAGGAGATTAGAGGATTAATAGAAGAAAATCCATTGCAGTTTAAGGGAGATTATCCTAAATTTTTCAAATGGTTAGATGAAAATAATATGTTATAGAACTAGATGTTGACAAATTTACATAATTTTAGTATAATTAATGCAAAATTTTATAATAGGAGGTCATAATTATGAGCCTAGAAAGAAACAATGAGAGCAATAGCTTAAATAATCCTAAGTTTGTTCGGAAGTTTGAGGAGGAAATGACTTTATATCAGAAACTTTACGATTTAAAGTTTATAACTAGAACTGTTCGAGTGACGAAAGAATACTTTGACTATTGCGAGTTCAAAAGAAACTTTATTATTCTTGTTTTATATGATAAGAATGGAAGAGTTTACTTGAAAGAAAGTGGAATAAACCAATTTACTTTTTTAGGAGGAGAAGTCGTTCAAAATGAAAGCTTAAGAGAAGCCGTAAAAAGAATCATTTGTCATCTGGTAGAAAAAATAACCATAGAAGAACTTGAACCTATAGCTATTTCAAAGAATGTATTCAAGTATGAACTTGAAACAATAGAACATTTGGGATTAGTAGTTATGGCTAGAATTAATTTGGAGAAAAAGTCAAAAATTGAAAAAAACTTTTATCCAATTAATACTTCTGTTTCTGAATGCATAAATCAGTTTTCAGACAAAAAAATTCTTGAAATATTTAAACAAAGATTTACTAATATTATACACTGCAATAACTATGAATTTCAAGACGAAGAAATTGAAGTTAATAAAAAATATAAGTCTAGATATAAATTTCATAACGAATTTATCAAGAAATATGTTTTAACTTCAAAGAGGAAGAAAAAAGAAGAACTAATCCAAATAATGTCTAAAAAAACCATTGGTTGCTCTACATTCTTAGATGTATCATGTGGTGATAATTCTTTATTATTCTCATTAAATTATGATAATAACTTTGAATTTATTGTTGCAAATGACATAAGCTGGAGTCAAATTGAATTAATACCACCACAGGAAAATGTAATTTTTACTAATCATAATGCTATAACATTTCCTTTCAGAGATAATGTGTTTGATTTTGTGTATTGTAGCAATACAATGCATCATATTCCGAACAGAGAAAATCTGATTAATCTGTTAAAAAGCATGTTAAGAGTAGGAAAAAAGGTAGTTATTTATGAAATTGAAAATCCTGAAATTACGGGAGGATTTCCCTATTATTTGAATAAGTACTGGTATAGAGGATTTCTAAAAGATGTGGGAGAGGAATATCTGTCGTATAGGGAATTCAAGGATATAATTATTGAAGCTTACAAAGAGAGAGCCAAAGTAAAATTTAGTAGTTTCAGAAATATTCAAGGTAATTACATGATAGCTGAAATCGAAAAAAGATAAGAAGGGAAGGACTACAGAAATTCTGCAGTCCTTCTTACTTTTAATATTCTATTTTCAAAATTTTGACAGTGAAAACATTAGTACCTACAGTATAAGTGCCAATATAGCCTTCTTCTTTCTGATAGATAGTGTTTCCAAGTGGAGAGTTTGCTGAGACCTTCATGAATTCAGAAGATTCATCAGCATCTGAAAAGAGAATAGTGTTTTTGGGCATGTCTTTGCCATTTTTGGATAACTGGATTGTGACTTTGGTACCATAAGCAACAATGTTTGAGTTAGAAAGATTATCATCAACAATAGTTGCAGAGTCGATTTCAGCAGAAAGATCGCTAATCTGCTTTAAAAGACCTCTTTCATCAATTTCACACTGCTCAAAATCATTGTTGTCGTGCCATGCATCACCACTATGAATGGCTACTGACCCCTTAAACACCCGGAGCTCACTGAGTTTTTTCTTCAGCAGTTCCAATTCTTTTTCCCTGGCCTTCAGTCCGGCTTTTGAAATAATTAAAGCCATATGAATTCCTCCTTTAAATAGAAAATTTATCATATAAATGATATTATTTATAATATCACAATTATGTAAATAAGTCAATGTTTTTTAGTACAATTAGGGTAATTTCATAAAATATTACGATTTTGTAATATTACCAATAACTTCCAGTAGCAAATTATCATTAAGCAAACAGTTAAACATATTAGATTTTACTGTTTGATTTTTATTTTTTAAATATTTTTATGAATGCTTATTCCCACATAGTTTTGTTCATGGAGATATAATAAGTTCAAATGTTATAAAAGATAAAGATAATAAACTATGGATAATTTATTGCTACTAAACTGGGTCTAAAATGGAATTTACTTTTAAACTCAAAGAATTTTTACAAATCAAGCTAAAAATATTGCCTCGTAAGAAATAATGTGATACAATGCAAACGTTTGGAAAAATATAATTTAAAATGATATATTATGAGGTGGTGTATTCGAGTATAAAAACAATAAATTGGTGGTGATAACGATAGATATTAATAAGAATTATGACATAAATGATATTAAGGTTAAATTAAGTATAGAAAATTTAGCACAAAAAATTACAAAAAAGATAGAAGAATATAAGATAAATAAAGATAAGAATGTACAAATTGAATTAGAAGAATTGCTAAATGATAGAAAAAAAATCTATGAATTAGATCAAGACACTATTAATAAATATATGTAATCATAGGAGAGATAAGGATGGAAAATAAACAGATAATAGAGAGTTTGAAAAGTATATACGCAATCAATGATGAAAAATTTTTTGAAAATTATGAAAAGACTGCAGAATTTGTTTTGACTACTGGAAAAAGAAAAAGTGAAAATAAAACATTGGTAATAGTAGGTGGACAATCAGGAGCTGGAAAATCTAGATTAATAAAATTAACAAGTTTAGAATTGCCTAATGCTGTGATAGTTGATTTTGATGAATTGAGAGCACTACATCCATCATATTCAGTTGTTAATGAATTATATCCAGAGATAACACATTTAATATTGCAAGAAGACACAAACAAGGTAAAAGATAGAGTTCTAGATTATCTAATCAAAGAACGGATATGATGTTATTTATGAGGGAGCGCTTAGAGACACAAAAGGTTTCGTGGAATTAGCAGAGAGATTTAAGAAAGGTGGATATAATATACGAATGAATATCATGGCTGTTCCAAAACTCGAAAGTTATGGTTCTACATTCTTTAGATATGCGTATTCTTTGTTATCAAATAAAACTCCAAGATGGGTTGAAAAATCGGCTCATGATGCATCTTATAATGGAGTAATAAGAACAGTAGGTGAATTAAAAGATAAAGGGTTAACCTCAAATATAAGTGTTTTTGTAAGAAGTACAGATGTACCTAGAAAAATTTATTCAACTAATGAACAGCAATATCCAGATGCCATTTCGGCAATAAACTTTGGTAGGGATATTGGCAGAAAAAAGGCTGTACAAGATTTTCCTTCAAAATTTAATATAGTTAAGGAAACGTTTGAAACTAAGTGCCCTGAATTAACTATAAGATTAGCAGATTGGGAAAATTTATATAATGAAGAAAAAACATATTTTGAGGAATTTAATAAATTTATGGAAAAGTAAAATTTTAAGGTGGTATTGAATATGTATTTGAAAAATTATTTAGAAAATTTTAATAATAAAAAAATTAAATTATATGTAGATATGGATGGTGTTATAGCAGATTATGAAGTAGGTGTTGCAGCTCATTTCGATAAAAAAAGACCATTAGTTTCAAGTATATCAAAATTAGAAGAAATATCTAAGATGAATAATGTAGAGTTGTTTATTTTGTCTGTTTCAAGAATGGATGAAGGTGTGGAACAAAAACAAGTTTGGTTAGATAAATTTGCACCATTTTTTAAAAAAGAAAATAGGGTAATAATCCCAAGAGAGAGTAATGATTTTAAATCATCGGCTGAGTTGAAATCTACATATTTAAAAAATATAGAAAGAAGTGATAATATAATTGTTGTAATTGATGATGATCCAATAATTTTGAAGACACTAAAAGAAAAATGTGAAGGAATGTATTTGTTAAAAGATACTGCTCTTGTTGATTAAATGCTATGGATCATGTATTTAAATTATGAAAATTTTAAGTACTTAAACTGTAGCTAATTAGCAATAGTTATTGGTAAAAATATTAAAAAAGTATTGAAATATTTTTTTTAATATGATATTCTTATATATGTAAAATAAAAAATAGGAGGAAAAAGTATGTTGAAAAACAAAAGATTATTAAAGGTTATTGCAGTTTTGACTGTAATGGTAATGAGCATATTTATGCTTACAGGATGTGGTAATAAAAAAGAGGAAGAAAAAAATGATTCAAACACAACAACAAATACATATGAGGATCCAATAAAAAACGTAGTAGAGGGTGTAGGAAAAGCAAATATATCAAAATTCATGAGTGCATATCCTTCATTTATAGCTGAGAATATAAATCAAATAATAGATGAAGATTATTTACAATCTCAGTTAGAGGATTATGAAGATATATATGGAAATAATATAGAAATGTCATACAGTATAACAAATAAAGAAGAAATTTCAGAAGAAGATTTAAAGGAAGAAGAAGAAGAATTGAAAGATACATATGACGAGGATGTTGATATTACTAAAGGATATAATTTAGAAGTTGAACTAAAAATTAAAGGTGACGAGGATGAAGATACTGAAGAAGATTCATTTGAAGTATATGAGATTAATGGAACATGGTATTTACTTGAATTATAGGATATAAAGAATAACTAAGTGTATAAATATAAATGCTGCTGATTAATTTGTCAGCAGTATTTTTTGTATTATAAGAAAGTTGGTCTGCAAAGTAAAGACCAATTGATGAGTGTAAAAAGAGCAGTATTGACTTTTAAAAATACTAGTTATAAAATTAGAAAAAACATATAAGATTGATAGTATATAGGAGGTTCATATGCGAATTGTATATAATGAAAATATAATGAATATACAAAGTGAAATAAAAATTAAAGATTTATTAAAAGATGAAATAAAAAAGAGCAATTCAATTGCTGCAAGATTCAATAATGAAGTAAAGAGCCTTAATTATACATTAAAAGAAGATGGAGAATTAAGTCTAATAGATATAAGTGATAAAGATGGAATACGTGTGTATAGAAAAGGATTATTGTTTATAATAGGCATGGCTGTTGAAGAATTATATCCAGAGGCAAAAATGATGGTAAACTTTCAGCTATCAAATTCATTACTATGTGAGTTTACAAATTTAGATATAACAGATGAAATAATTGAAAATATAAACAAAAAAGTCGCAGAGATAGTTGAAAGGGATATTCCAATAGAGAAAAAATCAATGACTAAAGAGCAAGCGATTGAATTCTATAGAGATAAAGATACAGATAAAGGGATATTCCAGTTGGATTTAAATGTAAAAAGACATATCAGTTTATATTGGTGTGAGGATTATTATGACTACTATTATGGAATATTACCAATATCTACTGGAATGCTTAAATTATATGAGATAATAAAATATGATAGAGGATTCTTAGTAAGATATCCAAGTAGAAAAGAAATATGGAAATTACCAGAATTTAAAGAAAATAAAAAGCTTTTAGCGACACTAGATGAATATGATTTATTACATAGAGTTTTAGAAGTTCCATCAGTAAAAGAACTAAACGAAATTACAAGACAAAACAAGATTAAAGATTATATTTTATTAGATGAAGCATTACATGAAAAGAAAATTGCTAATATTGCAGATGATATTGTGAAAAATGAAAAAATAAAAATGATACTAATTGCTGGACCATCTTCATCAGGTAAAACTACTTTTGCACAAAGACTTGGCATACAGCTTCGTTTGAATGGAATAAAGCCGGTTACAATTTCTGTAGATAATTATTTTGTAGAGAGATGGGAAAATCCAAAAGATGAAAATGGAAATTACGATTTCGAGTGCCTAGAAGCAATAGATGTAAAATTGTTTAATGAGCATTTATTAAAATTGCTAAATGGTGAAGAAGTGGAAATGCCAACTTTCGATTTTGAACATGGAACCAAAAAATATAATGGTAATAAACTAAAATTAGCAGAAGATGAGGTTCTTGTAATAGAGGGAATACACTGCTTAAATGATAAGTTAACGACTTTGATTCCAAAAGAACAAAAATATAAAATTTATATTAGCTGTTTAACAGTATTAAATATAGATGACCATAATAGAATTTCAACAACTGATACGAGATTAATTAGAAGAATAGTAAGAGATAATCAATTCAGAAGTTATAAAGCACTGCATACTCTTAAAATGTGGGATTCAGTTGTAGCTGGGGAAGAGAAAAATATTTTTCCTTTTCAGGAAGAAGCGGATAGTATGTTTAATTCATCATTAATATATGAATTAGGTGTTTTGAAAGATTTTGCTATGCCATTATTAGAGGAGATAGATAGATTAGAACCAGAATATTCAGAAGCAAAAAGGCTACATAGAATGCTCGGTTATTTTGAATCTATTCCCGCTGATTATTTGCCTAGTAATTCACTTTTGAGGGAGTTTATTGGGGGTAGTATATTTAATGTATATTAATTGTAATTACGTATGGGTATGCTAGATATGTTAATATTGGATGGATTGATATTCTACATATAATAGGTATGTGAATTTATTGGGAATATTGTCGATTACTCGTGCGAATTGCTAGGAAAGGATATGTAAAATGAATAATAGTTTATTTACAGAGATTGATGAAGGATTTATTTGTGAGAATTGTGGAAAGAAAGTTGAGAAACTTGGTTATTCTTGTAGAAATCATTGTCCATATTGTTTACATTCTAAACATGTTGATGTGAATCCAGGTGATAGGCAAGAGAAGTGCCATGGAATATTGGAGCCTATTGGGTTGGAAATTGATGGAAAAAAGGGGTATGTGATTGTTTTTAAATGTAAAAGGTGTGGAATGATTAGGAAAAATAAGGCGGCCAAAGATGATGATATGGAGGAAATTATTAGGCTTAGTGCGACTCATCCTGAACTGTAACATTGGTTATTTGATACTCTAAAAAATTGCAGAATGTGTTGAATAAAAAAATTTCTTGTGATAATATGTTAGTAAATAAATTTTAACAAAAGAGAAGGGGAAGTAAATGGTAAGAGATTGTGCTATTAAAATATTGGATTTAATAAGAAATAATGATGGACTGGATAAAAGTGAGTTGTTAAAATCAAATATAGAAATTCAAAAAATAATAGATATAATTTTAGGTGAGTGTAGATGTAGTATAATAGATAAAGATGGTAATTATGCTCGTTTTGGTAGTAGTACGGATATACGTGTTATTAAATTATTAATACAAATTTTCTTATCAAATGCAAAAGAAATTCCACCTGAGGTTGTTTCAATGGCACTTACAAAAGAGGGAGTTATAGGGCCTTTCAAGAATATAAGTTTTGAAAAGAAATATAATTCAAAAGATGATATTTATAATATAAAAATGGAAGAAATTTTTCCTAATGAATTTCATGTTAATATATTTAATGATAATATAGAAGTCAAAGAAAGATTTATGAAAGATGTGATAAAACCATATGTTAAAGATATAATTTTTGAGAATGAAATTTTAATGAGTAAAAGTCCTATTGGAGCATATATAAATAAACATATAGTTAGATTATTAGTACCTCAAAAGTCTAATGAACAAATGGTGCAGGATTTGATAGTGATTTTAAAATCTGAAATCAATTCTAATCCGGACTTAATAGATAATATAGCAAATTATATTTTTATAAATATAATGAATAATAAATTTTTTAAAGATGAACTAGTAAGCAGAACTGTGGATGCAACAGAATTACAGAAATTGGGCAGAATCTCAATTGGTTTTAATAGTTTAGTGGAAAGTATGGCATATGAATGTTTACAAATGATAGAGTTACGTAGTTTTCCATATGGAGAAATCATATCTATAAAAAATACTTTTAATACACTAGTTGCGGTTTTAAATGTTTTAAGCATGAGTTTTGAAGATTTAGGTGAAGATGAAATTTTAGAAAAGATAGAGAAAATTAATGTGAACTATATGAATAAAAGTGATGTGAAATACAGAGATAAGAATATTGAATCAAATAAATATGAAGTTCCAATAGAATTTGTAGATGTAGAAAATATTAAAGATGGTATGAAAAATCTTTGTAAAATGATAAAAGTTTTATTAGATAAAAAAGATGAAATAGATACATCTGTATATTTAAAAGAAGTGTTAAGAATACATTATAGGTTTATAAGAATAGAACCTTTTGATGGTGCAAATGGAAGAACTGCAAGGGCTATGGTAAATATATTGTTATCGTCTAAGGGTATGTTGGGAATATTTAGAAAGGAAGATAGAAAAGATTATATTGAGTATATAAATGAAGCTAACAAGGTAATAAAAAAGAATGAGAAAAAATATATAAAAGGCTTGTCTGAAAAAACTATGGAGTGTATAGGGTTAGAAAACGATTTTCTAGATAAGGATGTGATTCCATTTTTGTTGGTGAAATGTTAGAAGTAGAGGTTATAAAAAAGTCTGAATCCAAAGTAGGATTCAGACTTTTTACGAAAGGTAGATTTCTTTATGCCTTGTAAAACAAGTTAGTATCGCTAGTTAACTTAATAATTGACCTTGCTTGCCTTTCAAGAAAAGCGTTGTTATCAAAGCGATTCTTGTAGTTATTTTTGTTATTTTTATGATTTTCGTCCAAAAACCATAAATCACAAAATGTTGGCAATTTAGAAATGTACAAGTTATTCTCTTTGTCTAATGAAACCTCAAAAGGCAGCATAGTTAAAGTGAGACCAAACTGTTCTTTGTACATTTTGCTCACAGGAGTGAAGAAAGCTCTGGACCAACTATACAGTTTCTTTTTGGTTGGAAGTACATACTCTGTTTTAAGAATGTTCCATATCAGCTCTATACTGCCTGCAAGTTTTCCACTGTCATGAAGCTTTTGAATGTCAAATTCTGGCATGGTGCAAAATCTAACGGCTAACTTTTGTAAAACATTTTTTGCTGATCTGTTTTTCTTTGTTGTCTTTGTCAATGGTTCGGGTGTTACGTAAATAGTAATGATGTAATCTTCGTTTCTCCTTTCAGGTGGCAAGATTGGAATGTTTTCTTCATTGATTATTTCGGAAAACATTTCTTGCAGTTCGGTGTCAAGCTTCTTCCGTGTAATCTCAATTATTGAATCAAGTTCCTGCCGGGTGCTGTCGGTAAACGATGAAATATCCATGGAAATACTCCTTTCATAAGTTAAAGTGGCAAATGAACAACATTTGCAATTTGAATGATTTACATATAATGATTATACTTTTTTTTTCAGAAAAAGTCAATGATTTGTAAAATTTTCGTCAAAAATTAAAAGTCTGGTAAATATGAAGTTCAATGGGATTTTTGGGATTTTTAAGTAAAAAAATAAAAAAATATGCCTAAATATGTTGAAATAAAATGGAATATATTATAAAATCACTCTAGATGTATTTCAAAAGACAAAGTCTTTAGGGGGAATTTACATGGATTTAATGGATAAAACGATAGATAATCGACTTGTTGTAGTCGATAAAATAGATGAATGTGTCGAAAAAAGTAAAGTCAAGGCTTATGATTTTGTAAAAAGAGGATTAGATATATTGATAAGCTTTGTGGGAATAATAGTATGTTTACCAATTTTTATAATTATTGCTATAGCAATAAAATTGGATTCAGAAGGACCTATATTTTTTAAACATAAGAGAATAGGTAAGCATGGCAAAAACATTGAAATATATAAATTTAGAACTATGATAAAAAATGCAGAAGAAGCAATGAAATATTTTACACCAGAACAGAAAAAAGAATTTGAGGAAAATTTTAAATTAGAGAATGACCCTAGAGTGACAAGGGTTGGAAAAATTTTAAGAAAAACATCCTTAGATGAATTACCACAAATTATAAATATTCTAAAAGGCGAAATGTCTATAATTGGTCCAAGACCAATAGTAAAAAACGAACTAGAAAAGTATGGTAATAAGAAAGAAGAGTTTTTAAGTGTTGCACCAGGATTAACTGGATATTGGGCTGCAAATGGAAGAAGTGATGTATCATATGAAGAAAGAATGGCTTTAGAATTATATTATGTTGAGCATAGAAGCTTATTCTTAGACTTAAAAATATTCTTTAAAACAATAGGTTCAGTTTTAACAGGTAGAGGAGCTAAATAGATGAAAGATATAAAAATAATTGTAGCAACACATAAAAAATATAAAATGCCAGAGGATGAAATGTACATCCCAGTACATGTGGGAAGAGAAGGAAAAGAAGATCTAGGATATCAAGGTGATAATGTAGGTGATAATATATCTGAAAAAAATCCATATTATTGTGAATTGACAGGCTTATATTGGGCATGGAAGAATTTAGATGCAGAATATATAGGGTTAGCTCATTACAGGAGGCATTTTATACATAAAAAATACAAAGATAGATTTCAAGGTATTGCTACTAAGGAATATGTTGACAAATTATTAGATGATACAGATGTTATATTGCCAAAACGTAGAAAATTATATATAGAAACAATATATTCACATTATAAGCATACGATGTATGTTGAAACTTTGGATGAAACAAGAAAAATAATAGAAGAGAAATGCCCTGAATACATAGATTCTTTTGATAAGAGAATGAAAAGTCGTTCAGGACATATGTTTAATATGTGTGTAATGAAAAAAGAAATTTTAAATGAGTATTGTAAATGGTTGTTTAATATTTTATTTGAATTAGAGAAAAGAATAGATCCTAAACAATATTCTGCATTTCATGCTAGATATTTAGGAAGAATTAGTGAAAGATTACTTGATGTATGGATTGATAAGAATGGTATTAAGTATATTGAAACAAGAGTAATAGATATGGAACGGTGTTAATTGGAAAAAGAAAATAAAAGCTTTTTTGATGGCAAAGTTTACAGGCAAAAGGTATGAAGTAAGTTTTTAGAAAAGAGGGATTTTATGGATACAGATTTAATTTCAATTATTGTTCCAGTATATAATGTTGAAAAATACATAAGAAAGTGCATAGATTCTATATTAAATCAAACCTATATCAATCTGGAAATAATATTAATAGACGATGGATCTTTAGATAATTCCGGGAAGATATGCGATGAATATGCTAAAAACGATAAAAGAATAATTGTTATTCATAAAAAAAATGGTGGATTATCAGAGGCAAGAAACACAGGCTTAGATATTGCCAAAGGAAAATATGTATGTTTTATAGATTCAGATGATTATGTTGAGAAAGATTACGTCGAATTTTTATATAAAATCCTAATAGATAATAGATGTAGAATGTCAATATGTTCACATACTGTAATATATGAAAATGGAAAAAAATTTGATTTATCTACTTATAAAAAAGAAGTTTTAGATACGCAAACTGTTTTAGAAAGGATGTTATATCATAATGGAATAGATTTATCAGCATGGGCAAAATTATATGATATTAAATTATTTGAGAATGTTAGATTCCCTATTGGTAGACTATTTGAAGACGCAGCAACTACATACAAATTAATTTGTAAATGTGATAAAATTGCATGTGGTCAAATTAGTAAATATAATTATATGATTAGAAATAATTCAATAACAACGAAAGATTTTGATTTAAAAAAGATGGATTTAATAAAATCAACAAATGAGATGTGTGATTTTATTTTAAAAAAATATCCTTCTTTAAAAAATGCAACGACAAGAAGGCTTGTATATGCACATCTCAGTACATTAACGCAGTTAGCAAAAAGTAAAAAAAGTTTTCCAAATGAACAAAAAGAATTAATGAACTTCATAAATAAAAATAAGTTTAAGGTCCTTTTTAATCCAAAAGCTCCTAAAAGAGATAAAGTAGGAATTGTTACAACTATGTTTCGGCTTTGGTTTTTTTAAATTTTCATGGAGAATATATGAGAAAATTATAAGGAGGATATAGAATGATAATATATATGTTAATGATTACAATATCTTTAATGTTTTCATTAATTTTAAAGAAAATACACAGTAAAAAACTATATATTATGTTTGCAATACTTTCAGCAATACCATTTGTAATTGTATCAGGATTTAGATATGATGTTGGAACAGATTATTTATTTAGATATGTTAATGATTTTTTTGTATTACGAAATGGCGAAAATATAAATAATCTAGAAATTGGTTTTTTGGTATTACAAAAAATATGTATATTATTAAATAATTATCAAGTAATATTTATAATAACTTCATTAATAACAACTACTTTCATTTTCTATACTATTTATAGAGATAGTAAAAATGTACAATTAAGCATAGTATTATATTTTATTGGAGCTTTTTTCTTTCAATCACTAAATATGGTAAGGCAATATGTATCTATATCAATAATATTGTTTTCATATAAATTTTTGATAAATAAAAATTGGCTAAAATGGTTACGGTTGTATCTTTATAGCAATGTTATTTCATACAACTAGTATTGTATTTGCAATATCTAGTATAGTACTAATTTTAATAGATAAGATAACTGGTAAAGATATTTGTATAAATTGGAAGCTTGTATTAATAATAATCATTGGTTTGTTTTTTTTAGAACCACTAATAAAAAATATAATCTATTTCGTTTTAAAGATAACAAGGTTTAAGACATATATAGGTTCACAATTTGATCACGGAGATTTACAAATTATACAATTTATAATAAATCTGTTACTTTATATAGGAATGATAATAATTATAAACAATAAAGACATAAACAATTTAGATAAATTTTTTGTTAATATGCAAGTATTGTCATTAATATTTTTGATATTAGGAAAAACAACGGTATTATCCGTAAGATTAGTATATTATTTTTCAATATTCCAATTAATATCAATACCATATTTTACCAATTATATAAAAACAATTTGGAATAACAAAAAAAGAATTATAGCAATATGTGTAATTATAATGATTTTTTCTTCATCACTTGTTTGGACACATATATTACATACAAGTGATGAAATCTTACCATATAAAACTATTTTTAATAAAAATTATGAATTTAAATAGGAGAGGAAAATGAATGATTTAATTACAATTGTAGTACCCATATACAACGTAGAAAAATATTTAAGAAAATGTATAGATTCGATTATACAACAAACATATAAAAATTTAGAAATAATACTTATAGATGATGGTTCAACAGATGATTCTGGAAAAATATGTGATGAATACAAAAATCAACAAAGAATAAAGGTTATTCATAAACAAAATGGTGGATTATCAGATGCAAGAAACATAGGTATAGACAATGCAAACGGAAAATACATAACTTTTGTAGATAGTGATGATTTTATCACAAAAGATTCTATAGAAGTTTTATACAAAAATATTATTAAAGGTGAAAAGGAAATATCAATTGGACAAGTTAGTACATTTTCCAATGAAAATAACATCAAAGATTATAATTGTAATGAAAAAATAAATATTTATAATAAAAAAGACTCAATTGAACAATTACTATATAATACAAAATATACTTCTTCAACAGCAGGTAAATTATTTTGTACACATTTGTTTAAAAATATTAGATTTCCATATGGAAAAAAATATGAAGATTTAGCAATTCTTTATAAATTAATTTATGAAAGTAATGGTGTAGTAGTATCTAATAAAGTTGTATATAATTATTATACGGCAAGGCAAGATAGTATAATGAATGAAAATTTCAATTCAACAAGAATGGATGCTTTATATTTTACAGAGGAAATATTAGAATTTATACAAAAAAATTTTCCGGATATAGAGATTGCTGCTATAACAAGGCTAATAATTGAATGTAGGGATATTATAGTTGAAATTCCCCAAAATAGTAAATATAAGAAATATGAAGATTACATATATAATTACATAAAAAAATATAGATTAAGAACATTACTTAATAGAAAGTTACCATTAAAAAGAAGAATTTCGTTATTGCCTATTTTGTTTGGAAAAAAAGCTATAAAAATAGCATGGAAAGTAAAAACGAAAATATTATAAAAAATAATAAATTTTATTCATAAATTTATATTGTAAGTAAAGGAAGAGCAGAAATGGATAATAATATATTAGAAAAATTACATAATGAAGAAATTCAAATATTAGATGAAATAGTAAAAGTATGTAAAAATAACAATTTAACATATTTTCTAATCGGTGGAACATTGCTAGGAGCAATTAGACATAATGGCTTTATTCCATGGGATGATGATTTGGATATAGCAATGCCTAGAAAAGATTATGAAAAATTTTTAAAAATAGCTAATTCTCAATTAAGTTCAAAGTACAGACTAGAGTATTTTAAAAATATAAAAAAATCATATAATACGTTTGCAAAGGTCAAAAATATAAACACTATTTATGAAGAAAAAAAATTAAAGGATTATGATGGCTCAAAAGGTATGTGGGTAGATATTTTCCCTTTAGATTATTCAAATAGAGACAATGGTTTATGGTGGGAACTAAAGGGAAAAATTATATATTATATGAAATGTATGGCTGATATTAAATATGGAAATTATGAAAGAAAAAATTTTATAAAAGGAATAGCAAAAGATTTTATATATTATTGTATACCAACAAAAATTATTATGAATTGTTTAAACCTTATTATGAAAAGCAATAAAAACGAAAAATCAAAGTATTTTATTAATTATGGAAGCAAATACGGAATAAAAAGACAAACACATTTGAAAGAAAAATACTTACCATCTATACAAAAGGAATTTGAAGGGAAAAAATATGATGTTCCAAATGACTTTGATTATGTTTTAACAAAAATATATGGAAAAGATTATATGCAATTACCGCCAATGGAAAAACGAATTACTCATAACCCAATAAAGATAAAATTTGAAAATGAAGAGGAAATATTGTTTTATGAATAAATATATTATAGAAAGCAAATTGTGCTCAGGATGCAAAGCTTGTAAGCAAATTTGTCCGAACAATGCAATAGACATAATACAGAAAGACGGTTTTGAATATCCAATAAAAAATAATAATTGTATAGAATGTGGACTCTGTAAAAAAATATGCCCTATGCAAAATACTATACAAATGTATAATAAATTGGATAATCAGGAAGTTTATACTTGTAGTCATAAAGACGAAAAAATTGTTCAGAAAAGCTCTTCTGGAGGAGCTTTTACAGCAATAGCACAAGTTTTTTGTGATAAAGATTATATAATATTTGGAGCACAGTATAATGAAAAGTTTGATGTAGAACACGATTATATAGAGGATATTAATGAAATACATAAATTTAGAAAATCAAAATATGTGCAAAGTGATATAAAAGATAATTATCAGAAAGCAAAAGAATTTCTTAATCAAGGAAAGAAAGTATTATTTTCTGGAACACCTTGTCAAATTGGAGGTTTAAAAAACTATTTAAAAAGAGAGTATGATAATTTATTGTGTATTGATATTATATGTCACGGAGTACCAAGCCCAAAAGTATTTAAAAAGTATAGGGATTTTATAGAAACTAAATATAAAAGTAAAATAAAAAATATAAATTTTAGAGAAAAAAACCGTAAAAATGGAAAATGGAATTCAAGAAATATCTTGATAGAGTTTGAAAATGGGAAAAAGATAGTAAAAAATAGCAATGAAGATTTATATTTAAGAGTATTTTATAATAATTTAATGTATAGAGAAAGTTGCAAATACTGTAAATTTGCTAACCCCGTTAGATATTCAGATATAACAATAGCTGATTCTTGGGGAATTGAAAAAAAATATCCAGATATTGATGTTCATAAAGGGGAGTCGCTAGTAGTTGTAAATACTTCTAAAGGAAAAGAAGTATTTAATAAAGTTATGAGCTATATGAATGTTAGAAATTTAACATTAGATTTTGCAAAAAAAGAAAATAAAAATTTTAGAGAGCCGACTACTTTTAATAAAAATAGAGAAGAATTTTTTTTATATCTTGATGATATGAAATTTGATAAATTGGTTAATAAATATGCAAAAATAGGTGTAAAGACTAAAATTAAAAGAACAATATCAAATATATTACCAAATAAATTACAAAATACTGTAAAAAAAATAGTGAAGGAGAAAAATGCATGAATGATAAAAAATACAAAATAGGATATACAACAGGTGTTTTTGATTTATTTCACATCGGTCACTTAAATATATTAAAAAAAGCAAAAGAACAATGCGAGTATTTAATTGTTGGGGTTAGTACAGATGAAGTAGTAAAAACTTATAAAAATAAAATACCAATAATTCCATATGAAGAAAGAAAGCAAATAGTTGAAGCAATAAAGTATGTTGATAAGGTAGTTCCTCAAACTACTATGGATAAATATGTTGCATGGAAAGAACATAAATTTAATGTTATTTTTCATGGTGATGATTGGAAAAATTCAACTATGTATAATGAAATGGAAAATAAATTAAGAGCTGTAGGAGTTGATTTCGTTTATTTTCCATATACTAAAGGAACTTCTTCAACAACATTAACAGAGAGATTAATAAATATAATAAAGAATAAAGAAAATTAGAAAAGGAAATTGTAATGACTAAATCAAGAACCATAAATAGTATAAGGAATACAAGTCTTGCAGCTATTTCACAAATAATAAATACATTATTATCATTTGTTGCAAGAACAATATTTATAAAAACATTGGGCGCAGAATATTTGGGAGCAAATGGATTATTTACAAATATATTAACAATATTATCTTTTGCTGAACTTGGTATAGGCAATGCTATAATTTTTAGCTTGTATAAGCCTATAGCGGAAAAAGATGAAAAGAAAATTAAGCAACTAATGCAGTTATATAAAAAAGCCTATAATACAATAGGAATAATAGTTTTGCTGATGGGAATATGTATAATCCCGTTCCTAAATATAATAGTAAAAGAAGCACCAACTATAAAGGAAAACATAGCTTTTATTTATTTGCTATTCCTAATAAATACTGTATTTTCATACTTTTTTACATATAAAAAATCAATAATAATAGCGAATCAAAACGATTATTTAATAAATATATTTGATATAATTTTCTATATTATAAAAACAGTTTTACAATGTTTGTTTTTGTATTTAACCCATAATTACGTTATTTATTTAATAATACAAATAGCATGTACATTATTTGAAAACATTATAATTTCTATAAAAGCCAATAAAATGTATCCATATTTAAAAGATAAAGAAATAGAAAAAATAAGTAAGGATGAAAGAAATGGAATATTTCAAAATGTAAAAGCACTGGTATTTTATAAGTTTGGTAGTGTTATATTAAATGGTACAGACAATATTTTAATATCAGTTATGCTTGGAGTTACTTGCGTTGGATTGGTATCAAATTACACATTGATAATAACAGCTATAACAAATATTATAGGTCAATTATTAAATGGGTTTATATCAAGCATAGGAAATTTGAATGCTATAGGAACTAAAAATGCAAAGGAAAGAACATTTAATGACATATTTTTTATTAGTGTATGGATTTATGGTTTTTGCTCTGTTGGACTATTAATATTCTTAAACAAATTTATAAGAATATGGCTTGGAGAAGCGTATATATTAGAGTACATTGTTATAATAGCACTTGTACTACATTTTTATGTTAACGGAGTACAATTTGTGGCATATGCATATAGAACAACAATGGGCTTGTTCATATATGGTAAGTATACTGCGATTTTAGCTGCAGTTATAAATATTTTTTTATCAATAATACTTTGCAAATTCATGGGATTATCAGGAATATTCTTTGCAACAACAATAGCAAGATTGCTAACAACAGCATGGTATGATCCATTTATGATTTATAGTAGGGAATTTAATAAAAAAGTAAAAAAATATTATATAAAATATGTAAAATACTTTGTAATAATTATTATTAATTATTTGTGTTCAGAATTTATAATAAATAGAATACCTGGTTCAGGGATGTTAAATTTTACAATAAAATTATGTATATTTACAATAATTTCTAATTTTATATTTTTTATGTTCTTTTTTAAAACCAATGAATTTAGAAATGTTTGTAATAGGGTAAAGGATTTATTAAAAAATAAATTTATGCATAATGAGATACCGGATTAAATGTACTTTATCAGATAAAAGATAGAATTATAAAAAGAAATGAAGGTAAATAAAAATAGGAAGATGAAAAGGCTATGGAAGAAATAAAAAATAAAAAAAGAATATTTGAATATGATTTAATGAGAGTAATATTCATGCTAATGGTATTGGGAATACATGTTTTAACGAAAATAACGAATTTTTCAGAAGAATATAATACAGTATGGACAATTGTAAATATTCTTACAAACTTTTTCATGATATGTAATCCACTATTTTTTATGTTAAGTGGAAAATTTAACTTGAATAAAGAGTTCTCAAGTAAAGAGGACTACAAAAAGTATTATAAATCAAAAGTTATAAATATATTTATTCCATTTTTATTAGTATCTATAATAGTATATTGTATTTTTAACTACGATATAATGACTATAAAAGATTTTTTTGAACAATTTATTGGAGGG
This sequence comes from uncultured Clostridia bacterium, assembly GCA_947624525.1. GTDB lineage: Bacteria > Bacillota > Clostridia > TANB77 > CAG-508 > CAG-492. The sequence goes on from CANQKT010000009.1 coordinate 20,468, forward strand.
ACAATTGAGGGAACATATTGGTTTATATATACTTTATTGGGAATAATGATTTTATCGCCTTTTTTTTCAAAAATGGTAAAAAATATGAGTTTATATGATAAAAAAATCTTTTTTTGGATTGCATGTGGCATTATGAGTATATTAACTATATTGTTGGCAACAGGGAAGAACACTGCAATTAAATTTGCTACTTTTGGAATAATATCTTGGAATTTTTATTATTTGGTTGGTTCATTTATTGAGGAAATATTTAGTACTCATAAAAGCAGGAAAACAATGATTTTTATAGGTTTTGTTGCATTTGTTGTACAATTTTTAATAGAACGATTTTATAATAGTTCATATAGATTGTATGATCCATCACCAGTATTAACTTTTGAGGCAATAGGCTTATATTTCTTGGTATTAGAATTTGTAAAAATAAAAAGTGGTGTATTGAAAAAGATAATATCATTTATTGCGAAGTATAGTTATATTTTTTATTTATTTCATAGTGTAGTGATACAAGGAGTTTTTAAAGTTTTTCGATTTGATTTAAATGTTAATTTTGCACGTAATATGCTATATGGAATTATAGCTTATATAGTTACTTTTGTTATAGCGATGATGTGTTCAATAGTATTTAAGTATATAATAGATAGTATAAGAAAATTGCTTGGGAATAAAGGTGTTATTGGTTAGTGCTTTTGCAGGGGATCGTAAAATTCACTAGTTATGTAATGCCGTAAAATATATTAATATTCCGTTCGTTTGCTGGCGTTTGGATTTTTAGGAAGACATGAGGTGGGGGCGCCAAACTGCGCACTACACTGCATATTAATATATTTTACGGCATTACATAACTAGTGAATTTTACTACTCTGCAAGAGTTTTTGTGGGGAAAGAGTTATGTAAATGAATTTTTATAGTGAAAAGAGGTTGAAATGAGGTATTTAATGTAATATAATGTTAAATATAAATTAAGGAGGAGGGAAAATGAAAAATAAGGTTTTTTTAATAGTAACAATTATAATGGTTTTAATAATGACTCAATTTAGTATATTGATTGGAGAGGTTAATGCTGATGTTGTTAACGGAGCATTTAAAGATGTATCTTTTAGCTTGGATTTGCAGACAGGAACATTAACAATTTCAGGAATTGGAACAATTATAGGAGAAATTAACGGACTAGGTAATAGTTGGAAAAACTGGATGCATCTAGAAATTAGTGAGAATGATGTTAAAAATGTTATAATACAAAATGGTATAACAAGTATAGGTGACTATGCTTTTAAGGATTTTGGGAGTATAACAAGTATAAAAATTCCCAATAGTGTTACAAGTATAGGAAAAGATGCTTTTTATGGTTGTTGTAGTTTAAAAAGTATAGAAATACCAGATAGTGTAATAGATATGGGAGATTATGTCTTTTATCGTTGTACAAGTTTAACAAGCATGAAAATCCCAGAAGGTGTAACAAATATAGGCGACTATGCTTTTAGAGATTGTGATAGATTAACAAGTATAGAAATTCCAAATACTGTTACAAGTATAGGTGATAGTGCTTTTTATTCTTGTAATAGTTTAAAAAATATAAATATTCCAGAAAGTGTAACAAGTATAGGTGAGGCTGTTTTTAGTAATTGTGAAAATTTAATAAGCATAGAAATCCCGGAAGGAGTAACATATATAGGGGATAATGCTTTTGTTTCAACGAATAGCAATTTAAAAATTTATGGAAAAGAAGGTTCATATGCACAAGAATATGCAAATAAAAATGGAATAAAATTTGTAGTTGGCAAAGATAATGAAATTACTAAGGAAAAAATGATTATAGAAGATAATTTAATATATACAGGAAAAGTAGTTAAACCTCAAATCCAAGTCTTTGTTGGAGGAAAGCTTTTAAATGAAAATGTAGATTATACAATAACATATTATGATGAATCAATAAATGCAGGAAAATATGACATAAAAATTCAAGGAAAAGGAGATTATAAAGGTAATGTGATATTTTCATATGATATTATGAAAGCAGAAACAAAATTTGATTTTGCATGTAGTGATACTTATGAAGGAATACAATTAAGACCAGTTGTAACAGAAAATAATACACCATATACTCCAATTTTTGAGTATAGAAAATTAGGAAGTGATAGCTTTACAACCGAAGTTCCAAAAGAAGTAGGAACATACATAGTAAGGGGTTACATAGATGGGGCTAATTATATATATTCATCAATTGAAAAAACAGTAGAAATAAAAAAATCAGATATACCATTTAAAGATGTTATACCAAGTTCATGGTACTTTAATGCAGTAAAATATGTATATGATAACAAAATAGTTTCAGGATATAATGAAACAACATTTGCACCAGATGATAAATTAACAAGAGGAATGCTTGTAACTATACTTTATAGGATAGAAGGAAGTCCAAATAATGATGGAAAATCTAAATTTACAGATGTAGATCCTGATGAATATTATGCAAAAGCAGTAAAATGGGCAGTAAATGCAGGAATAGTTAATGGATATAATAATTCAGACAAATTTGGACCAAAAGATAATGTATTGAGACAAGATTTAGCTGGAATGTTAAGAAATTATGCGAAGTATAAGAAAAAGAATGTAAGTGTAACAACAGATTTATCAAAATATTCAGATTATAAAAAAATAGAGACTTATGCAATAGATTCAATGAAATGGGCTGTTGGAAGCGGAGTAATAACAGGAAATGCAAATGGAACATTGGCACCAAAGGGAAATGCTACAAGAGCAGAGGCCGCTGCTATGATACAAAAATATTGTCAAAAAGTTGGAAGATAAAATAGGAGGAAGTTTATGAAAAAGAAAATTATTTCAAGTATTTTAATGGTATTTATTTTATTGGCAGTTGTTATGCCAAAAAATGTTTGGGCTACAAATTTTAATAATTCATTTTATAGTTATTATATTCCTAATAGATATGAAGCTGGTTACGAAAATGTTACTAGTGACTCATCATTTAAATCATATAGAGCATATGAAGGTGATGTATTTTCTTCAATATCATTTAGTGCATATAAATTTAACTTTTTAAAACAATATACTACAACTGATTTAAATGAAAGAATTCAACTAATAAAAGATATATATGATGGAGATGATGGATATAAATTAACAAATATTAGTGGACAAATGATTGAATTGAATGGAGTAAAAGGCTATAGAGTTACATATTTTGTACGATATGAAGGTTATAAAGTTCAGGAATATGGATATGATGTATATGAGTTAAGAAGTGATAATTACGATTATACGATTGACATTGATTCTAGTAAGAGTTTTATAAATTCAACAGAAGAAAAGAAGATTGTAAATTCATTTAAAATAAAAGATACAGTTTTAAAAAGTAAAAATATTCCATTTGTAGATGTTGCTTCAAAATCGTGGTATTTTAATGCAGTAGAATATGCATATGATAACAAAATTATTTCAGGTTATAATGATTATACATTTGCACCAGATGATAAATTGACAAGGGGAATGATAGTAACAATGCTTTATAAAATGGAAGGTAGCCCAAATAATGATGGAAAATCTAAATTTACAGATGTAGCTCCTAAGGAATATTACGCGAAAGCAATAAAATGGGCAGTAGAAAAGGATATAGTTCATGGTTACAATAATTCAGACAAATTTGGACCAAATGATTATGTATTGAGACAAGATTTAGCTGGAATATTAAGAAATTATGCAAGTTATAAGAAAAAGAATGTAGGTGTAACAACAGATTTATCAAAATATTCAGATTATAAAAAAATAGATAAATATGCAAACCAATCAATGCAATGGGCTGTAGGAAAAGGTGTAATAACAGGAAATGCAAATGGAACATTGGCACCAAAGGGAAATGCTACAAGAGCAGAGGCTGCTGCTATGATACAGAAGTATTGTCAGAAAGTTGGAAGATAAGTTTATTGTCAATGGGGACGGAGATTTTTGACACAATAAATAAAAAGGTGTGTCAAAAATCTCCGTCCCCATTGACACCCATTGACAACATAACTATTCTATCATTTTATAATTTTTACATAATAAAAATGTTGAAATACGAAACCAATTATAATATAATTAGTAAAGTAAATTTATTTAAATTATAAAAAAAGGAGTGATTTCTATAATGTTAAAGAACAAAAGGAATGTTTTATTTCTTATTGCTTTATTTGTGATTATTCTTGGTTTATCTTCAAATAAAGCATATGCAACCAATAATGAAAAAGAATATAAGGTATTAGATACTATAACTGCAAAATTAGATAGTGATAAGGTGCTTACCATATCTGGAACAGGTGAAATGCCTGCATATTATTCGAGTCAGGTTCCTTGGAAAGATGATGGTATAAAAAAGGTAGTTGTTGAATCAGGTATAACCAAGATTGGCTCTCAGGCTTTTATTAAATGTGATACTTTAACATCAATAGAACTAAGCAATACAATAAAAAGTATAGATGATGGTGCATTTGCATATTGCAAAGGCCTAACTAATGTTTCTTTACCATCTTCAGTAGAAACAATAGGTGAAGGTGCATTTGCATATTGTAATAATTTATCAAGCATTTATTTAAATGAAGGATTGAAAGATATTGATTTATATGCCTTTCAAGAAACAAAATTAAAGAATGTTGAAATTCCTAGCACACTTACACATATAGCGATAGATGTATTTCTTAATGTAACAACAATTGAAGAATTTAAAGTTCGTGGTGGTAATAATGAAACTTTTTATACTGATAATGGAGTTTTGTACAATCATTATATTAATCAAAATACAGGGGAATATACCACTAATAAAGAGTTAACTTGCTATCCGGTTGCAAGTAAAATGACAAGTTATGAAATTTTGTCTGATACAACCGATATAAATCAAGGAGCATTTAAAAATGCATTAAACCTAAAACAGGTAACCATAGCTAAATCTGTAGAGAGAATTCAAGCTGATGCTTTCGAAAATACAGGCTTAACTTCTATTACAATACCAAATATTACATTAACTGTACTAGGACCAGATGCATTTTCAAATAACAAATATTTAAAAACAGTTGATTTTAATGCTAATTTAGACTTATTTCTATTTCCAAGTAATCCACATATGTTAAAGGGAGTTTTTCAAAATTGTACAGCTTTAGAAAAAGTGACATTTGATAGTAACATAGAAGAATTTGATTCATCTTGTTTTAGAGGATGTACAAGTTTAAAAGATATTACTTTTCCGAGTAATTTAAAAGTAATAGGAATGTATTGTTTTGAAGATGATACATCATTAGTTGATATTAATATACCAGATACTGTAGAAACGATAGCATATAAAGCCTTTTCAGGATGTACAAATTTAAATCAAGTAAAATTTCCTAGTTCATTGGTTGAAGTACATAAAGATGCATTTTTAAATTGCCCAAAAGTTACAACAAAATATCCAAATGAATTTGAATTAAAAGAAGACAATTTCTATAGAAAAACAATGTATGTTACGGTAAGTGGTACATATGATTATGATCAAGCATATAAAGTTTTTGAAATTGTTAATAAGGAAAGAGAAGCAGAAGGATTACCAGCATTAAAATTTGATGTCGATATAGCTAATGCGGCAATGGTAAGATCTGCTGAACTAAGTATATATTATGATCATACAAGACCTGACGGTTCAAGTTGTTTTACAATATTAAAAAATATAAGAGAAAATGATTTAGTAAGACGGTGAAAATATTGCAGCTGCTTATGAAAGTCCAGAGAGTGTTATGAAAGGATGGATGAATTCTCCAGGACATAAGGCTAATATATTAAATAGTAGTTTTAGTACTATGGGTGTAGGATGTTATATAGATTCAGTAGGAAATTTATATTGGACACAAATTTTCGTGGCTGGTGAACCAAATAACACGGATTTGGATAAATTTAAGGGAACTCAGAAAGTTAAACCAAAAGTGGAATTAGTTTCAAGTATTTTTGATATAAAATTGTATGAGTCAAACACAGGGTATTATTCAGGAACATCATCAAATTTAAATGTTGAAATATTAAATAAGGAATGGCCATATCATTATACATATGCGGAAAATAGTGAAGTTACATACAAAATAGAAGATCCAACAATTTGCAAACTTGAAGAAACAGAAGAAAATTCTTACACAAGAAAACTTACATATTTGAAACCTGGTACAACCAATATTACAGCCACAGTAAATGGAAAATCATCAACTATAACAATTACTGTAAGAGAAAGAATATATCCTTTAAAAAGTATTAAAGTTAATCCAGAGGAAGTTACATTAGAGGTTGGTGAAACATATCAATTAGGAATAACATATAATCCTTCAAATACTACAGATGATAAGACTGCAGTATGGAAATCTTTATCACCAGAAATTGTAAGCGTAGATCAAAATGGAAAAATTACAGCTTTAAAAGCTGGAACTGCATATGTATTCCCTAAAGTTGGTAGATATTCAAGTACTTGTAGGGTAGTCGTAAAAGAGTGGAGTCAGTTTAAAGATGTAAAATCAAGTGATTGGTTTTATAATGCTGTAAAATATACATTCAAGAATAACATGATATCAGGATATAATGAAACAACATTTGCACCAAATGATAAATTGACAAGAGGAATGATAGTAACAATTCTTTATAAAATGGAAGGTAGTCCAAAGAATGATGGAAAATCTAAATTTGTAGATGTAAAATCAGATGAATATTATGCAAAAGCAGTAAAATGGGCGGTAGATGCAGGAATAGTGCATGGATATAATAATTCAGACAAATTTGGACCAAATGATAAAGTATTGAGACAGGATTTAGCTGGAATGTTAAGAAATTATGCAAAGTATAAGAAAAAGAACACAAATGCAACAATGGATTTATCAAGATATTCGGATTATAAAAATATAGAGGAATATGCAGAAAGTGCAATGCAATGGGCAGTAGAAAAAGGTGTAATAACAGGGAATGAAAATGGAACACTAGCACCAAAGGGAAATGCTACTAGAGCTGAAGCTGTAGCTATGATACAAAAATATTGTGTAAACATTGGAAGATAAAAAATATTTAATGTTTAGTTTTCGGGAAATTATTATAAATGGCAGATTAGGAATAAAATTAGTAATATTAGAGAAAGGATGGAAATAAATGAAGAAAAAAATTAAAATTATATTTGCATTAGTGATACTTTTATTAGGTATTATGGTATGTAATCATTCATTTGCAACTGATAATATTGCTTCTGGAACATGCGGAAATAATATCACTTGGTCTTTAAGTTCAACTGGAACTTTAACCATAACAGGTGATGGAAGCATGTCAACAAGTGGTTGTGCATGGGAAGAATATAAAGATCAAGTAAAAAATGTTGAATTTAATGGGAAAATCACAGGTATACCTCAATCGGCTTTTAAAAATAATACAAATTTAGAAACAATAACTTTGCCAAGTACAGTTGTTTCTATTGGTACAAGCGCATTTCAGGGGTGTACTAAATTAAAAACAGTTGAATTTCCAAAAAGTATAATGAGTATCGGAGATTATGCGTTTTATGGATGTACAAGTTTGCAAGAAGTTGATTTACCTGAAGGTTTAGCCTATATTAGGCAATGTGCATTTGCTGGGTGTACTTCTTTAAAAAAAGTAACAACAAAGTCAATAATACTTTCAATAACTGATTCAGCAGAAACAATAAGTGACACTGCTACTATATGTGCTTACGAGTATTCAAATATGTTCTACTATGCTAGATATTATGGAAGAAAATTTACTAATTTAGCTACAAATAAAACAACACAAACAACAATTACACCTCAATCTTATCTAGATGCTTTACCAAAAATAAATGTAAAAGCTGAAGGGGTGACTTCTCATAATGCAATGAGCTATCATGGCGCAACTTTCCAGGGATATAGTCCCGATTTTTGCAATGAAAAGAATGAGACAAATGAAACATATAAAGAAATCAAAGCAAAAGTAGATGAATTAACACAAAATTGTAGTACAGAAAAAGAAAAAGCAAGAAAAATTTATGAGTGGGTGGCTGTAAATGTAAAATATCAAGGATATGGTGCTACTGCTAAAATAAATGTAATTTATGATATATTTAAAAATTTAAGAGGAAATTGCGAATCATATACAATGCTAACAAATTATATGTTATATTTATGTGGTATACCTGTAGGCACAGTTACAAATGTTAGTCATGAGTGGTCTGTTGCCTATGTTGATGGAGAATGGATATATATTGATTCCACACAAGGAGCATTTGATTTTACACGTAATAGACCAAATCATTTAACTTTTGCATATGATGGATTAGTGTATGCGATTGATGATCCATTAGAAGGTGGAATGGTTACTGGAATTGCACAACCAAAAAATGAGATAGAAAAAATTACAAGTTTTACAATACCAACAAATTCATATATGAAAGGTATATACTTAAGTTCATTTAATAGAATTAGTGAATTAAAAGCAGAAATAGGAACAATAGGTGAAAAATTTATAAGAAACAATAAGGAATATTGTAAGACTAATAATAATCAGATAATAGGAAGAGATACTCCTTTTGAAAATCCAAAAGAAGAAACTAAGTCTGATTTGCCATTTACAGATGTTGAGTTAGAAGATTGGTTTTATAATGCTGTGGAATATACTTATAAGAATAAAATAATATCAGGATATAATGAAACAACATTTGCGCCAAATGATAAATTGACAAGAGGAATGATTGTAACAATGCTTTATAAAATGGAAGGAAGTCCAAGTAATGATGGAAAATCTAAATTTGTAGATGTAAAATCAGACCAATATTATGCGAAAGCAGTAAAATGGGCGGTAGAAAAGGATATAGTTCATGGTTACAATAATTCGGACAAATTTGGACCAAATGATTATGTGTTGAGACAAGATTTGGCTGGAATGTTGAGAAATTATGCAAGGTATAAGAAAAAGAACACAAATGTAACAACAGATTTGTTAAAATATTCAGATTATAAAAATATAGATGATTATGCAAGCAAATCAATGCAATGGGCAGTAGAAAAAGGTGTAATAACAGGAAATGCGAATGGAACATTGGCACCAAAGGGAAATGCTACTAGAGCAGAGGCTGCTGCTATGATACAGAAGTATTGTCAAAGGGTTGGAAGATAAAAGATAAATTTAATATTTTAATAGTTGAATGGTTGTAATAAGAACTATTCAACTATTTTTTTGATTTCTAGTGTACATAAAAAATATTGAATTTCAAAAAAAAATGTAATATAATGTAAAATATAAAAATTATGGATTAAGGGGGAGATATAAAGTGAAAAATAGGATTGTTAAATTGATAATACCTTTTGCTTTTATTATGGCAATATTATGTATTAATAACAAGGTTCAAGCTGCAAGTTTGGAAAAAGATAATGTTGATTTGTATGTTATAGATGATGCTGCAAAAACAACATATAATATTGATGTACCAAAGGAATTACCTAAAACATATCAAATAAAGGTAATTGGGACTACAGAAAAACCAACATACTCTGTTATTGAAGGAGAAGATAATGTTACAGTAAGTGATACTGGCTTGATAGAGCCTGTAACTGAAAATTGGACTTATCCAGATGGTTCTGTTAGGGCTGAGTATAATATAGGTTCAGCCAAAATAGAAGTAAAGCTTTCAAATCAAACTTTACAATTAACAGTAAATGTTAATAGTTATCCTGAATATTATGCAGAAAATATTGCAAAAAAATGGGTCGCAGAAAATATCACATCAGATATGACTAATTATGAAAAACTATATAAAATAGTGCAACATATTGCAGAAGATTATGATTATAGTGCAAGATTTTCAGGATGGATATCAATGTTTTTAACAGGTGGAGGAGACTGTTGGGCAAGTACTTCAGCTATAATAGAATTGTGCGAATTAGTAAATATACCTGCTAAATCTCGCTATGCTGTAATTGATCCAGGTGCAGGAAGTGGTCATAGAAATGCTGTTGCTTTAGTGGATGGTGAGGTATATATTTGTGATGCTGGCTACAGTGGCAGTAAACCAAGATATTTTGATATTTATAAACATGAACCAGCATATACATATGAAATTAAATCAGATGATACAATTAGAATAATTCAATATGATGGGTTTGATGAAAATATTACAATTCCATCAAATATAGGAGAAAGAACTGTTACAACAATTGGTACAAGTGCATTTGCTAATTCTGTAACAAAACCTAAAAGTATAACATTACCAAATACAATTACAACTATTGAAGATACAGCATTTTGGAATTGTGAAGACTTATCTATAAACATTCCAAGCAGTGTTACCACAATTGGAGGTGCTCCATTTTTATTATGTAAAAATATAAAATTAGATATAAGTCAAAATGATAATTTTGTAATTGATAATGGAGTATTATATACAAAAGACAAAACAAAAGTAATAGAAGTATTGGAAACTTGTAATAGTAAGCAATTAATTTTACCAAGTACAGTAAAAACAATTGGAAAGTATGCAATGTATTATAATGAGGTTGTAGAGCAGATTAGTTTACCTGCAAATCTTGAATCAATAGAAGATAGGGCTTTTTATAGCTCAAAATTAACTAGTATTACTATTCCAGGCAGTGTAAGAAATATAGAACAGGGTGCTTTTGATGGAGCATATAGTTTAAAAACAGCAATTATAGAAAATGGTGTAACTGCGTTACCACAGGGAATGTTTGCTTCGGATTTTAGCCTAAAAGTTGTAGAAATACCGGAATCTGTTAAGTCAATAGGTGAAGATGCATTTAAGGGAACGAATAGCAGTTTAAAGATTTATGGTGTTAAAGGTTCATATGCTCAAAAATATGCTAATGGGAATAATATAACATTTGTTGAAGGCATTGTAAATGAAATTGTTCCAGAAATGATTACTATAGAAAATAAAAATAATATTGTGTATACTGGAAAATTAATTAAACCTAAAATTACGGTGTTTATTGGAAGTAAAAAATTGACAGAAGGTGTTGATTATACTATAACATATGATAGTAAATCAATAAATGCTGGAAGTTATGAACTAACAGTTAATGGGATAGGAAGTTACAAAGGTGAAGCTAAAGTCTCTTATGAAATAAAGAGACTTGAAACAAAATTTGATTTTACATGTAGTGATACTTTTGAAGGAACACCTCTAAAGCCAGTTGTTACAGAGAATAATACTCCATATACTCCATCTTTTATGTATAGAAAAGTTGGAAATGATTATTATACAAATATTGTACCTAAAGAGATAGGAGAATATATAGTAGCAGGTACTATATATGGAAATAATTATACTTATAAACGTGTTGAGAAAAGAGTGAAAATAACAAAATCAGATTTACCTTTTACAGATGTTGGTTTAGAAGATTGGTTTTATAATGCGGTGAAATATACCTATAAGAATAAAATGATATCAGGATATAATGCAACAACATTTGCTCCAAATGATAAATTGACAAGAGGAATGATAGTTACAATACTTTATAGAATGGAAGGAAGTCCAAGTAATGATGGAAAATCTAAATTTGTAGATGTGGATTCTGAGAAATATTATGCAAAAGCTGTAAAATGGGCAGTAGATGCAGGTATAGTACATGGGTATAATAATTCAGACAAATTTGGACCAGATGATTATGTATTGAGACAAGATTTAGCAGGAATCTTAAGAAATTATGCAAGTTATAGGAAAAAGAACACAAATGCAACAACAGATTTATCAAAATATTCAGATTACAAAAATATAGGTGATTATGCAAAAAAATCAATGCAATGGGCAGTAGAAAAAGGTGTAATAACAGGGAATGCAAATGGAACATTAGCACCAACAGGAAATGCTACTAGAGCCGAGGCTGCTGCTATGATACAAAAGTTTTGTCAAAAAGTTGGTAGATAAAATAAGTTTATGGAGTTAATTCAAAAATGATTATTTTTGCTATATGAGTTAAGTTTTATGGGGAAATAGTAAACATAAAAAAATAAGAATAAAATAAAAAATGTAAAGACACTTATG
>CANQKT010000010.1 GCA_947624525.1 uncultured Clostridia bacterium
GACGCTTCAGCGTCAGCTAGTATCAAGGCCTTATAGGCCGATATGTAAATCCCCCAGTTATACTGGGGGATATTTATGTAAAGTTATCCTAATAGATATATATTAACTGATAAGGAAAAAAGAGGACGAAAAAGCTACACTGTTATAATTAAATAAATGTTAATAAAAAATGTAGGGGAAGATGTGAAGATATGAGTGAAATGAGGCTACAAAAGTTTTTATCCAATAGTGGAATATGTTCAAGAAGAAATGCTGAAAAATTAATTGTAGAGGGTAAAATTACTGTAAATGGGAAGATTACAACAGAACTAGGAACAAAGGTTGATACAGATAAAGATGAAATTTTTTATAATGGTAAAAAGGTGAATTTAATAAATTCATATGTATATATTTTATTAAACAAGCCAATTGGTTACGTTACAACTGTTAAGGAACAGTTTGGTAGGCCAACAGTAATGGATTTAGTTAAAAATGTTAAATGTAATTTACTTCCTGTAGGGAGACTTGATATGTATACTTCAGGTGCTCTAATCTTAACAAATGATGGTGATTTTATATATAAGGTAACACATCCAAAAAATGAAATTGAGAAGACATATAATGCTACTGTAAAAGGAATAGTAAGCAATGAAGATGTAAGAAAGCTTGAACAAGGTGTGGAGATTGATGAATATATTTCAGGAAGAGCTAAGGTCAAAATATTAAAAACAAATGAAGAAAAAAATATTTCAAGAATCCAAATTACAATACATGAAGGGAAAAATAAGGAAGTCAGGAAGATGTGTGCAGTTATAGGAAAGCCTGTAATTGCATTACATAGATGCAGGATTGGAAATATTGATGTAAAAGACCTAAAGATTGGAGAATGGAGATATTTAAGCAAAACTGAGATCAAGGTTTTATGCGAAAAGTGATAAGTTACAGTTCAGGGGGGGTGGCATCTTAATTGCCACACCTCCTGAACTGTAACAAACAGTAACATTAATTGAACGAATTACAAAAAAACTATTGTAAAAAAAATATATTAATTATATAATGAAGAAAACTTAAGAAAAAGGGGAATGCAAATGGAATACCAAAGATTTATGCCAGAAGGATGGAATATAAATGGCTCTAATATCACAAAAGAACAATTAACAAATGCAATGTCAACAGGAGAAATTTTACAAGGAAAAGTAAAAAAATGTGACCAAAATTATAATTTGTATTTAGAATTTGGAGATAATATAACCGGAATAATACCAAGGGAAGAAGTAGAAGCTGTAAATGTAGATGAAACTGGTTTCCCAAAACCGAATATATGCATGAGTAAAGTTAACAAATATGTTCAATTTAAAGTAAAGGATATAGATTCTAGAAATAATTTTATATTATCTAGAAAAGATGTTGGGAATGAAGCTTTAAATTGGATAACTAATGATTTACAAGAAGGCATGGTTGTAAATGGAATAGTAAAAAGTATTCAACCATATGGGGCTTTTGTGGAAATAGGAGGAGGTATTGTTGGTTTATTGCATATAGAGGACATTTCTATTGCAAGAATAAAAACCCCAGCTGAAAGACTAAACATTGGACAAAAAATAAATATTATGATAAAATGTATAGATAAAAAACTAGAAAGAGTAATATTGACATATAAAGAATTATTAGGAACATGGGAAGAAAATGTAAAAGATTTTGAAGAGGGTAAAACTGTTACAGGTATTGCAAGGGAAATAGAAAAATCTAAGAATGGCATTTTTGTAGAGTTAAAACCAAATCTAGTTGGAATGGCAGAGTACAAAGACGGAATTGAGTATGGACAAAATGTGGATGTGTATATAAAAAAGATTATCCCTGATAAGAAAAAAATAAAGTTATTATTTGTGTAAAGGGTTAGAGCACTATATTGTAAAATCTTAAGTAAAATTTTAGGAGGTTTTTAAATTGGTAAGTGATAATGAAATTAAAGCAACTGTATCACCTTTTGCTATTAGAGAAGGTGAGATAAAGACTTTTGATGGTAAGGATGGTTATGTTTCAATGAATCAAATTGTTCATAAGATAAATATTGGACATATTAATGAGATTCATTTTGAGATATTAGATTTAGTAAATGAGTTTGAATTTATAACTTCTAGGCAGTTGGTTCAATTACTTGAATGGAAGGGAATTGATGTTAAGTCTCAAGATAAGTTAAATAACAAACTAGATCAATTAGTTCGCTCTAAAATACTAACTAGATATTATTTTAATTCTGAGGATGGAAAAGGTATATATAGAATTTATTGTATGGAAAAAATGGGAAAATATTTACTAAATTCTAGAGAAAAAGAATGTAAATGGCAACCTAGCGATAATGCTAAGCCAGTTTCAATGATAAAAAAACGTTTGGCAGGAAATCAGACTATTATAGCTTATTTAAGAAAAGTAAAGGCTTTTGATAGCTATGTTGCAAAACCAAGTTTAACAGCAAAAATGTCTGGAAAAAACTTTAAGGCAACAGGTGGTAGCATAAAGCTTACTAAAGCTTCAAAATCACTAGATTTCATATTTGAAGTTATAAGAAGAGAAGATGATTGGAAAAAGAAACTTGTTGATAAGATGAGATTATATAAGGATTTCTATGATAATTTTGTACCGGGAGATTCAGGATACCATAGTTTACCACAATTAATTATAATTTGTGAAGATGATAAGCATATTGCTGAAACTTTCAAAGAGATAATTGTTAATAATGTTGATATAGATAAAATTAAATTATACTTTACTACTGATTTACGTCAAAATGAGGAAAGCTTGGATAAGACTTTGGTGGGATTTAAAATTGATGAGATTACTGGTAAGTATAAGATGGAAAATATACAAGTTAAGTTATTGGGAATGTAAGTATTTAGTACTGAGATAAAAAGGAAATTGTAAAAAATACCATAAAAAATAAGATTTGAGATAAAGTCACAACTCAAATCTTATTTTTTTATGATATTTTTACAGTGCCTTTTTTATAATTTTTATATTAGTATAATAAAACAATTATCTTCAAGTATCTAAACATCATTAATATAAAAATATTCGTTATTGTTGCTCATTATTTACACTATTTTTTATAATAGCATCATCTATAGTATTTGCAAAAACTGAATCTGAATTATCTGTTCTAATAGGGTCTAATTCTTCTTCAGAATTATCATCTTCAGAGAAACTCGTTAATATAGGATTTTTCTTTTTTGATTTTAAAGTTGTATCACCTGATGAATTTTTATCTGAAAATTTAGCAAAGTTGAATTTTTTTACATCATGTTTTTCCTTATATTTAGCCTCTAAGAAGTTCAAATCGCCAATACCTTTGTCAAATTTACCACCTTCATTAAGAACTTTATATAAACATTGTTTAAATTTAGTAGATTGGACTTTACCTGCTGGATATTTTTTGTCTGGTCTATATCCAATATCAGTAGCCTTAGCGTCATATTCATCTTTAGTAAGATCAAAGCTGTATTTCATTCTCCATTTCTTCTCATCACCAAGTTCTTTACTCCACCATTCATTATCTTCAGGGGTATTATTTCCAAATACAACCTTATTTCCACAGTTTGCAATAACAGTATTTCTATAGCTTTTGTCATCTTTGCTTAGGTTTAATTGGTCTAAGTTTTGTATTGATATAATAGTTCCAACTTTATATTTTCTGTACATTGTAAACATTGACTCTGTTTGAGAACATACAAAATCAGAGAATTCATCTATGTATAAGAAGTGAGGAATACGTGTATTTTCATTTCCCGGTCTTCTCATAACCGCATATTGCATTGACAATATAAAGAATAATCCAAAAGCTTTATGTGTAGAGGGACCTAAATCTCCACGTCTTGTACATAATAATGTTATTTCACCATTAGCAAGTGCATTATCAAAGTCAATATTGTTTGTTCTATTACATAAAATTTTTCTTACTCCTGGATAACGTAATAAATTATCTAACATTGTACTTGCAGAATATACAAATTTTTCAGTATTTTCCCTACCAGGAGAATTTGCGAAGAAATTCTTTTTAAAGTAAGATAGTAAAACTGTATATTTTTTTGAAAGATCTTCATCTTTTTGCAATTGTTTGCACATATATTCAACTAAGTTAAAATCATTTAACATACTTAACATATCCTCAAGAGTAGGTAATTCTCCGTCATGCATTCTTGGATACATTTCTTTAAGTAAAATAGATAGATTCTCAATAACTTGATATGAATAAGTATTTTGATATGCAACATCGACTGAATATCCTGAATTATGAGCAAGCCCTTTTAAAACTGTTGAGATTGCAACAGCAGTTTGCATAGGATCATCATATGCAAATGGATTTAATCCAGGTGATTCTGGGTTATTTGGATCTACCAAATTAACAGGCATTTTATATGCTTTTACTACATCTAATATATGTGAAGTAGATTCAAAATCTGGTGATATATATGTTAAGCCTAAATTTCTATATATAATTCTATCAGATGATAAGTTATATATCATTTTTTTCATATAAGATTGATATAAATGTACTTTTGATTCTTTTGGTTTAATCATATTTAAGCTAAAATTATTATTTATGTAATCATTATCATATGGACAAGTCAAATTTGTTATACCAGCCTTTAATGTTACAAAGGCTAATTCCTTACTTGTTTCTCTATATTGATATTTTTTATCTATATCTCTTGCTATCATAGGCTCAAATATTAGTGAGGTTTTTCCTGAACCAGAAATACCAACAACAAGTAAGGATTGAAAACGTTTCTTTTCTGGAATTTTAACCGTTTTTCCAGTTCTATTGTCTGTACATAATGTGATTTCACATGTATTTGGTCCTACATCAGGACTTTTTGGTGCTAAACTAATACCTCTATATTCATATATACCTTCTAGCATTAATGGTGTATCATTTACTTTCATATAAATCCATTTAAATACAGGATAAAATGTAGTTAATGGTAAGTAAAGTGTAGTCCAACAAAAAGCAGGTTTTATTAAATAGTTAAACTCCAATGCGATTTGTGGAAAATTAGGAATCGAATATAATCCAATCCAACAAAGAGCATTTATCCATTGAGTAAACATTGAAACCACCAAAATATAAAGTGCAACTACATAAGAAAACAAGAAAGATACTTTCATCTGTTGGGATTTTGCAAATTTTGAGCTACATGAAAATAGGAATGCAAATACTGGGCAAGCAAATGCTAGAGTGTATTGTATTGGATTCCAATAGCTTGTAAAAACACCAGTGAATATGGCTATTAATAAATCTATAAATCTATCTACTACTAAATATATTGTTATTAATGTTAGTATGTATGTAAAAAATGTATTTCTATCTGTTTTTAATTTCTTTAATAATTTATCTACTAATTTCAAAAATTTCACCACTTTCATACGAAAAATCATATATCTATATTATCCTATAAAATTACTAAAAAATCAAGGGGTTTGAGGAAATTTGACAAAAAAGTGGGGGAGTATTTTTCAGACTACTTTAAAAAAGGTCTATTTGATATTGAATTTGTAACTTGTCATAAAAAATACTTGAAAAAGATGAATATTATTAATATAATTTAATAGATTGAAATAAAATGGTTAAGAAAGGAAAATATAAATGATTGCGAATAGTAGTAGAACTAGTAAAAGTATGAAAAAGGAAAGTTTTATGCAAGGTGTTCTTGCTTTGATGGTGTCACAGGTTTTGATAAAAATATTGGGATTAGTGTATAAATTATATCTTACGAATAGAGAGGGCTTTGGAGATGAAGGAAATGCTATTTATAATGCTGGTTATCAAATTTATGCTTTGTTGTTGACTATTTCGTCTATAGGGGTACCAAATGCTGTATCTAAATTGATATCGGAGAGACTGTCTATAGGAGATAATAAGGGAGCTCACAGGATTTTTAAAATTGCTTTTGCAACTTTTGGGGTTATTGGATTGGCAGGAACGTTGTTTTTGTTACTGGGGGCAAGGAATATTGCTAACATGATGGGTATTCCAGAGGCTGAGATGACTTTGGTTGCTTTGTCACCTTCTATTTTCTTTGTGTCTATAATTTCTGTTATAAGAGGTTTTTTTAATGGAAGATCTAAAATAAAGGTAACAGCAAATTCTCAAACATTGGAGCAAATATTTAAGACTGTGTTCACTATAATAATTGTTGAGATAGTTGCGATTGCATCTGGGGTTAACACTACTTTAATGGCAGCTGGTGCTAATTTAGCTACAACCCTTGCTACTGTTACAAGCTTTTTGTATTTATTTTCTTATTATAAATTACATAGAAAAGAAAAGTATGGTTTGGAAATTCAGATAGAGGATTCTAATGTGATGAATAAATCTATTCTTCAAGTTGTTAAAGCTATTTTGTGGGTTTCTATACCTATGTCGTTAAGTTCAATTTTAACATCACTGAATAAGAATATAGATTCTTTTACCGTTACTAATTTATTGAAAACTTTTTTGTCTGAAACAGAAGCTAAGGTGCAATATGGTATATTAAGTGGAAAGGTTGAAACTTTGACGAGTTTGCCATTATCTTTCAATGTGGCTTTTGCAACTGCACTAGTTCCAGCTATATCGGCTGCTAGAGCTAAAGGAGAGCTAGATAAAGGAGTTAAAAGAATTTCATTTTCATTGCTAACAACAATTGTAATTGTTTTGCCATGTGTTGTTGGCATGGTAGTTTTTGCAGAACCTATTTTGAAATTACTATTCCCTAATGCATCATCTGGTGCATTTATAATGCAAATATGCGTTCTAGCTACAATTTTTACTGCAATGGAACAAACGATAAATGGAGCTTTACAGGGGTTAGGAAAAGTATTTGTACCTGCAGCAGCTTTAACTATAGGAGTATTGGTAAAATTAATTTTAAATCTAATTTTAGTCCCTATTCCAACTGATGTAAATCCTCTTGGAGGAGCAGCTGGAGCGGCGCTTGCAACAGATGCATGTCATTTTATAGCTTTTTGGATAGTATTTACAGTATTAAGAAAAAATGTAGATTTAAAATTAAGTATCTCTAAGATGGTATTAAAACCAATAATTGCATCAGCAATGATGGCAGTTGTATCATATGGAACATATATACTATTAAAAGGTATAATTGCGCTAAAATTGGCTACAATAATAGCGTTAATTGTAGCAGTTATTGTATATGTATTATCAGTAATTATACTAAAAATTTTCAATGAAGAAGATATATTAATGTTGCCATATGGGCAGAAAATATATTCGGTGTTAGTGAAAATTGGTATATACAAAGAAAAAAATAAGTAAAAAAAAGAAGGATTTTATATAACTTTGGCGAATATTGATAATAGTAGCTCAACAAAAGCAAGCTACATATAACTTATAGGAGGTAATGTATAATGAACAAATCTGATTTAATTGCGGCTATCGCTGCTAAAACAGGAGAAACAAAGAAAAGTGCTGAAGCATTAGTAAATGCATTTGTAGAAGTTGTTACAGAATCATTAGTTAAAGGAGACAAAGTTCAACTAGTTGGATTTGGTTCTTTTGAAGTAAGAAAAAGAGCAGCTAGAAAAGGTAGAAATCCTCAAACTAAAGAAGAAATTAAAATACCAGCATCAAAAGCTCCAGTTTTTAAAGCTGGTAAAGCATTAAAAGATGTAGTTAATAAAAAATAATTTAATGAAATTTGTATATAAAGTATGAATTCATATGAAAGATATAGCTTATGCTATATCTTTTTTTGTAGTTAATTGTATAATTATGTAGAAATTTTTTTGAATAGATGATATAATACAAATCGAAATGGAGAGAGTTATGAAAAAAGAAATTTTAATAATAGTAAATCCAAATGCTGGAAGGGGAAAAGTAAATAAGTATATACCACAAATATGTGATAATTTGGAAAAAAAAGGATATGAATTAGAGGTAATATATACATCTGATAAAGAGAATGGAGAAAAAATTATTGAAAGTTATATAAGATATATAGATGCTGTTATTGTTTGCGGTGGAGATGGAACAATTAGTCAGGTTATTAATGGAGTAATAAAATCTCATAAGAAGATAGATATAACATTTATCCCATTTGGTACAACAAATGATTACGCTAAAACAGTAAAGATCCCTAGAAAAAAATATAATTTGTCAAGGAATTTATCTAAGTATAAAAAAGTAGGAATAGATATAGGAACTTTCAATAAAGATAAATATTTTTATTATGTGGCAGCTTTCGGCGTTTGTACTAATATAGCATATACAACTAGTCAAATTAATAAAAATAAAATTGGTAAGTTTGCATATTATAAAAGGGCTTTAAAACAATTAAAAAACTTAAGAACATATAAAACAACAATTGTTACAGATGATGAAATAATAAAAGATGAATTTATATATGGGGGAGTAACAAATTCTATATCTATTGGTGGATTTAAATGGTTTAGAAAATCTGATGTAAAAATAGATGATGGACTTTTTGAAGTTATTTTAATTAAGAAACCTAAAAATAAATTTGGATTATTAAAAATATTTAAATCAATATTATTAAAAAAATATGACCAAAAAAATATTTTTTACTTGAGAACTAAGCATTTGCAAATAGATTTTGAAGAAAATGTGGATTGGACTTTAGATGGAGAATTTGGTGGATCAGCAAGTCAAGTTCTTATAGAAAATAATAAAAATAGACTACAAATGCTCGTACCTAATAAAAATTGATAGAATTGAAACATATAAAATTAATATTGTAAAAAATGTTTACATTTGATAGAATATAAAATGAAAAATCATAAGAAAAATGTGGGAGGTAAAATAAATGGAAAGGTATAGAGATCTAGAGATTATAAAAAAATTAAAAGATGAGGGAGACATGACATTAGAAGAATTTGAAACTGAAAAACAAAAAATATTAAGTAGACAAGAAGAAGATACTCAAAAAGGCATGGGTACATATGCTGCATGTGTTATATTGGGAATATGTTCATTATTATTCAGTTTTATGAGTATAGTTAATGCATATTCACTATATATGTCTATAATTTCAGGTATAACCGCTATTGTCTTAGGAATAATAGCTAGAAAAAAACTTAAAGAAAAAAAAGAAAAAAATAGAATGATTACAACGGGTATTATAACAGGAGTTTTAGGAACTATATTTTCAGTTACAATAATAGCAATGGTTATTTATTCAGTTATAAAAATTGGTAGTATTAGTATTAATAATGCAACTAATAATAATACTAATACAAACACTAATACTAGTATAACAACTAAAATTAATAATGATGACGATACTGATACAGATAATACAAATGAAAATTAAAAAAATGTATTGGACCATAGGGGAGAATGTAAAATGTATGATAAATGGGAGGAATTAGAATTAGCAATACAAGATTGCAAAAAATGCAAATTAAGTACAAATAGAAATAAAATAGTATTTGGTGAAGGAAATAAGGAAGCAAATGTAATGTTCATAGGAGAGGGACCGGGTGCAGATGAAGATTTGCAAGGATTACCCTTTGTTGGAAAAGCACGGGCAGTTGATGAATAAGGCTTTTACTGGAATTGGAATAAACAGGAAAAATGTTTATATTGCTAATATTGTAAAATGTAGACCTCCTGCAAATAGAGTACCTCAAGAAGATGAAGCTAACTGTTGTTTGGACTACTTGCGAAATCAAGTTATTTTAATCAAGCCTAAAATTATTGTTCTATTGGGAAGTACCGCATTGAAAAACATTCTTGGTAAAGAATATGGTATTACATCTGCAAGAGGTAAGTGGATTGAAAGAAAAGGAATTTTGTACATGCCAACTTGGCATCCTGCTGCTTTGTTAAGAGATGAAGGAAAGAAAATTGAGTTTTGGAAAGATTTAAAGCAAGTAAAAAAACAGGCAGAGCAAGAAAATCTTATAATATAAAATAAATGAATTATATTTTTTAGTGAAAGAAATTTAAGGAACGTCCCTAAATTTCCTTCTTTTTTTAATTGTTCCTAAAATATTCATTTAATTCTTTATTAAAATAAACTTCAGACTTATTTTTTTGCAAAAATTCAATTATATGATAAACATTTATCCAAATTTGATTAGTACCATCTTTTTGACTTTCATCAAAAATCAGTTGAATACCAAAGTGCAAATGTGGAACATTGATATTATTTACATTTTCCTTTGTACTGTAGCCAGTCATTCCTAAATATCCAATAACATCTCCTGCTGATATAATATCCCCTTCAGATATGTTGTAAGCATATGGGTGGTCCTTGCGTAGGTGGGCATAGTAGTAATATCTTTTATTATCTAAACTTCTAATTCCAATTCTCCAACCACCATATTGGTTCCAACCGTATGGCTTCGACTATTCCATCTTCAACTGCAATTATTGGGGTACCGAATGCTACCCATTAAATCATTTCCTAAATGAACTCTTTTATATCCATATGATCTTGAGTTACCAAAATCATCATAATGACTAAAGCTATAGTTTTTTGCAATTGGAGAAAAAACTTTTATTCCATATTTTATTTCTGTTGAAATATCGTCTGTATCTTGATTAGTTTCTGTATATTCGTATTCCCCAATGAATTCGTGTAAAACAGCATCATATGCTTCAAAGTAATAGGAATAATATGTTAAATCTTTGGTTAGCTCCTCCATTGTTATACCAGATTCTAGTTTTTGAGTTAATTCTAGTAAATCTTTATTTTTATAATTCTTGAAGTTCCCACCGTATTTACAAGCTAAGTAACTTAGTAATTCAATCCAATTATATTTAACTGTACTATTGGGATTATTATGAGAATCTATGTCTAGTTTTGAAGTATCATTTAATACAGCATATGTAGGAGTGAAATCAACCCATTTTATATAATTTTTTTCCTCATCTTCTTTATGCCAAATAAAAGGATATTCATTCGAAAATGCATATAGTGAGATAGAGCAAATTACTATTATTGATATGGTAATTATTATAAAGGAAATATATATTTTTCTTAGTTTTATAGTTTTAATTATCAAAGAAATACACCTCTTATAATTTATATTAGAAAAATGTTTTTTTATACATATAGAAGACAATGAATCTAAATAAAACTTTTTCATTGAAAAAAATAGGAATAAATGATAATATATTATAAAAAGTACTATCGAAAAGTTAATTTTTTTCTTATAAAGGAGTTGAAATAGTATGTGTGAGGCAATTACAAGAATTGCTAAGAAAATTGAACAAAAAGGTGGACAACTTTATTTAGTTGGAGGAGCGGTTAGAGATGAGATATTAGGGATAGAAAGTAATGATGAGGACTACTGTGTAACTGGGTTGTCACATAGTGAATTTGAGGAAATATTTCCTCAAGCTATTTGTAGAGGAAAATCTTTCGAAGTATATGATTTAGATGGAAAAGAATTCGCCTTGGCTAGAACTGAAAGAAAAAATGGTAAAGGGCATAAAGAGTTTGAAGTGACAACAAGTAAGTGTTTAACAATTTATGATGATTTAGAAAGAAGAGATTTAACTATAAATTCTATAGCCAAAAACGTATTGACAAATGAAATAATAGATCCATATGAGGGAAGAAAAGATATAGAAAATAAATTGATTAGAGCAACTTCAGAAAGTTTTATAGAGGACCCATTAAGAGTATATAGAGCTGCACGATTTGCGTGCAAATTAAATTTTGAAATAGAAGAAAATACACTTAGACTAATGAATTCATTAAAATTGGAACTTTTAGAGTTATCAGCAGAAAGAGTTTTTGGAGAAATGAGAAAAGCTTTATCATATGATAAGCCTTCAATATTTTTTAATATGTTAAAAAAAGCAGGAGTATTAGATGTTCATTTTATAGAAATATATAAGTTGATAGGTGCATTGCAACCTGAAAAATATCATCCAGAAGGAGATGCCTATAATCATTCAATGCTTGCATTAGATATGAGTGCTAGGCTTACAAAAGATGAAAAAATAAGATTTGCAACATTAGTTCATGACTTAGGAAAGGGAGTTACACCAAAGGAAATGTATCCACACCATTATATGCATGATGAAAAAGGAGTTCCAGAGGTTTTAAAATTTGCCAAAAGGTTAAAAATGCCAAATGATTGGATTTCTTATGGAAAAGTTTCGGCAAAGGAACATATGAAAGGTGGAATTTTTTATCAAATGACTGCTAGTAAACAAGTTGATTTTATAGAAAGAATTTCTAAAACTAAATTGGGATTAGAAGGATTAGAAATCATAGTGGAAGCTGATAGGAATTGCGGAGGATTAATAATTGACAAAGTAAAATTTGCTAAAATAGGTAATGAGATTATGAATGAAGTAAATGGAGATATGATAAAACAGAAGTATGTAATAGAGGAAGGTGTAAAGTTAAAGCAAAAACTACATGAAGAAAGAGTTCGATTATTAAAAGCAAAGTTAAATAATTTATAGTGTAACAATTACATCGTTTGATGTATTATAAAAATGAAAAGGAGGAGCAAATGAAAATATCATATTTAGGACCAGAACGGAACATATTGTTATGGTGCATGTAATGCATATACAGCTGGAAAAGAATATACAAAGATTAAAGCCAACACTATTACTGGAGCTATAATGCTTTTGGTAAATGATGAGGTTGATGAATGTATTGTACCAATAGAGAATTCTATAAGAGGAACGGTGTTAGAATCATTAGATATTCTTGTTGAAGAGAATGAATTAAATATTATTGATGAAGTAATATTAGATATACAACATTGTTTACTTTCTAATAAAAAATATGAAAAGGAGGATATTAGGCAAATATATTCTCATCCACAAGCTTTAGGTCAATGTAAAAAATATATAGATAATAATATTAAAAATTGTGATTTAATTGAGGTAGAAAGTACTGCTAAAGGTGCAGAAATTGTAAAAAACAAAGAAAACAGTGGCTGTATAGCAAATAAAATATGTGCAGAATATTATGGATTAGAAATAATAGAGGAAAATATACAGGATAGGAATAATAATCAAACTAGGTTTATTGTACTAAGTAAAAAAACAAGTAATAAAAAAAGCAATTCTAAAATATCATTATTATTCTCAACAGCCAATAGTCCAGGAGCTTTATATAAAATTTTGGGACTATTTAATATTTTTGATGTAAATTTAAGTAAAATAGAATCAAGGCCAGCACAAACAGAATTAGGAGAATATTGGTTTTGGGTTGATTTGGAAGGAAACATGGAAGATGAAAAAATAAAAAGTTTATTAGATATTATAAAAAATAGATGCTCATTTTTTAGAATATTAGGGATGTATTAGAAGATTTTCATTAACTCGTAATTGATTTTTCTTACAAGAAGACACAATATGTGGAGAATGAGTAGAGAAAACAAAACGAGCATTTGAATTAGTTTATACTATCCTTCTCAAAGTCAAAATTTGACTTTTTTGAAAAATTAATGTATTATATATAGGTAATTTTTCATTCACAAGATATATAGGAGGAATAAAAAATGGGAGAGGTTATTGTTATAACATCTGGAAAAGGTGGAGTAGGAAAAACAACAACAACAGCAAATTTAGGAGCGGCTCTAGCTTTATGTGGAAAAAAAGTGGTATTAGTAGATACTGATATAGGTTTAAGAAATTTAGATGTAGTAATGGGCTTAGAAAATAGAATAGTATATGATATAGTAGATGTTGTTGAAGAAAAATGTAAATTAAGACAAGCCCTTATAAAGGATAAACGTTTTGAAGAATTGTTCTTACTTCCAGCTGCACAAACAAGAGATAAAAGTGCTGTAAATGAAGAACAAATGAAAGAGTTAACAGATAAATTAAAAGAAGATTTTGATTATATAATAATAGATTGCCCAGCTGGAATTGAACAAGGTTTTAAAAATGCAATTGCTGGTGCTAATAGGGCAATTGTTGTAACAACAGCAGAAATTTCTTCTATAAGGGATGCAGATAGAATAATAGGTTTATTAGAAGCAGCGGAAATAAAAAATCCGGAATTAGTAATTAATAGGTTAAGACCTAACATGGTAAAAAGAGGAGAAATGATGGATGTAGAAGATATTGTAGAATTATTATCAATAGAATTGATTGGAGTTGTTCCAGATGATGAGTACATAATAACTCAAACAAATAAAGGAGAACCAGCAGTATCAAATAAAAAAGCTCCTTCTGGAAAATGTTATATGGAGATTGCAAGGAGAATATTAGGAGAAAATTTAGATATAACAATTCCTGGTAGAGATGAAGGGATTCTTTCTAAAATATTTAGTGTTTTTAGAAGAAACTAATTACTAATTATTGGAGGTATTGAAAATGTTAGAAAATTTTACAACTTTATTTAAAAAAGTAGGAAAAAAAGAACAAGCAGACAAATCTAAAGATGCAGCCAAAGAAAGATTGCATTTGGTTTTAATGCAAGATAGAGCTAATGTTTCAGCAGACTTCCTTGATATGATGAAACAAGAAATAGTTGATGTTATAAAGAAATATATAGATGTCGATGAAACAGATATGGATGTAAAATTAGAAAATAGAATAAATAATGATGGTACATCAGGTGCACCAGCATTATATGCTAATATACCAATTATGGGAATTAATGAAGAAAAGAAGAAAGAGAGTGAAGAATTAAAAAAAGCAAAAATAGCTGAAAGCGAAAAGGAAGAAACAGAAAATTCTAAATCAGAAAAAAAGACTGTAGCAACTAAGAAAAAAGCAGTGTCTACTAGAAAAGCTACGACACAAAAAGTTAAATCACCTACTAAGTCTACAACAAAGAAAACAAAAAAGGTTAAGGAAGAATCAGAATCTGAGGGAAGACTAAATGAAAAAGAGGGTACAAAGAATAAAATTAAGAAAAATGATGAAACTCTAGAAGAAGGCAAAGTAGCAGAAAAAGCTAAAAAAATTACAAAGAAAAAAAGTACGGCTACTAAATAATAGAAGCTACAAAATATCTTCTATTTGTTTTTAATATAGATAATAATACATTGGTTAAATTTCAAAAGAGGAGAGAAAAATTGAATAAAAAGTTTTTAAAAAATGTGGAATGGTCTATTTTGGTATGTGTTGTTATTTTGATAGCAATTGGTTGTATTGCTTTATATTCAGCAACACAAAGTACAGAGCATGAGGAATTAATAAAACAGTTAATATGGCTTGGAATAAGTATACCTATTGTATTTATAGTAATTTCAATTGATTATGGGGTATTATTAAAAACTGCACCAATAGGATATGGTTTAATGTTAATTTTATTAATTGCGGTATTATTTACCAAGCCAATAAATGGTGCAACAAGTTGGTTTACTATAGGGTCTTTTTCAATACAACCAGCAGAATTTGCAAAAATATTTGTTATATTGGTATTGGCTATGACAATATCAAAAATTCAAGAAAAAGGAAAACATGAAATAAGTAATTTATTTAAGTTAGGATTATGCTTATTAGTGACTGCAATACCAGTATTATTAATAGTAAAACAGCCAGACTATGGTACATCAATTGCTTTTTTTATAGCAACAGTATTCATGCTTTTTGCAGCTGGAATTGATAAAAAGTATATTATTGTATCTATTATTTTTATAGTTATTTTGTTGCCAATATTATATTTTTATGTATTACCAGAACATGCAAAAACAAGAATAGATGTATTTTTAAATCCAAACCTAGATCCAAGAGGTTCAGGATATAATATAATACAATCTAAATTAGCAATAGGATCTGGGCAATTATTAGGAATGGGGGTAACTCAAGGAAATCAAACTCAACTAGGTTATTTGTATCCTAAAACAACAGACTTTATTTTTTCTGTAATTGGGGAAGAAATGGGATTTGTAATGGCAGGATTGGTTATCGTATTGTATGTAATACTTATAACAAAAATTATATATATTGCTAAAACTGCTAAAGATGATAAAGGATCATATATTGCAATAGGAATTGCAGGTATATTCGTATTTCATATGGTAGAGAATATTGGAATGACTATGGGCTTATTACCTATTACAGGTGTTCCACTTCCATTTGTAAGTTATGGTGGGAGTTCATTACTTACAAATTTAATTTTAATAGGTTTAGTTCTTAATATAAGTGGAAGAAGAAAAAAATCTTTATTTATTAGTTAAGTTATAAAATGATGGGGTCGTGTCAGGAATGAGTTACACGTCCCCAATTTAAATAAAAGAGTTCTTTGAAAAGAGGAAAAAATGGATAAGAGTTTTATAAAAAAAATTAAAATTGGAAATTTAGAATTAGAAAATAACGTTTTTTTAGCACCTATGGCAGGAATCACAGATCGACCATTTAGGATTATTTGTAAAGAATTTGGAGCAGGATTAGTTTATACAGAGATGATTAGTAGTAAAGGCTTGATGTATAACGATAAAAAAACAGATTTATTATTGAATATGAAAGATGAAAAAAGACCTGTTGCTGTCCAAATTTTTGGGAATGATGTAGAAGCTATGAAATATGCTGCAAAATATGTAAGCAAATTTGCTGACATTATAGATATTAATATGGGTTGTCCAGCACCTAAAGTTGTGAAAAATGGAGATGGAAGTAAACTTTTATTAAATTTACCATTAGTAGAAGAAATAGTAACTGAAGTAGTTAAGACTTCAAGTGTTCCTGTCACTGTGAAAATTAGAAAAGGATGGGATTCTAATAATATTGTAGCTGTAGAAGCAGCAAAAATAATTGAAAAAGCAGGTGCATCGGCAATTACTGTTCATGGAAGAACAAGAGCGGAATATTATTCAGGTTCAGCAGATTGGGATATAATAAAAAAGGTAAAGAATAGTGTTAATATTCCTGTGATTGGTAATGGAGATATAAAAACAAAAGAAGATGCAAAGAAAATGTTTGAACAAACAGGTGTAGATGCAATAATGATAGGAAGAGCAGCATTGGGAAATCCATGGATTTTTAAAAATGTTATACAGTATTTAAGTATGAATACACACAAGCATATAGATGATGAAAGCTTTGAAAATAGTGTAAATGTGTTAAATAATAAGGAGAAAGTATTAAATAACAATATTACAAATGAAGAAAAGCTTAGAGTAATACTAAAACATATTGATCTTGAAATTGAAGAAAAGGGTGAAATTGTTGCTGTAAGGGAAATGAGAAAACATATAAGTTGGTATATAAGAAGTTTGAAGGATGCTTCTAAGTTTAGAGATATTGTTAATAAAATAGATAATAGACAAGAACTCGAAAAATGCATAAAGGAATATTTTGAGAGTTTATGAATATGATTTTGTGAGAATAGATTTTATCTATTCTTTTTTTATTGTAGAAATTCTTTACGAGGGAGGTTTGTATGAGGAATAAAAAGATTTTTTTTGTATGTTTAATTGTAATTATTGTAGTTGCAATTATATTTTTTGCAGTTTTTAAATTTTGTAATTATAAAAATGTTCAAATGGGAAATACTATAGTTGATAAAACTTTACAAGAAATTGAAGAGTATATTTTAAATATTAGTTCATATGAAGCCGAAATTGAATTAACTGTTGAAAGTAATAAAAATACTAATAAATATGTTATTAATCAAAAATATAGTGCTCCAAATATTGCTAGCCAAAAGATAATTGAGCCTAAAAATATAGAAGGTTTAACCATAAAATATGATGGTGCAAATTTAGAGATATCTAATTCTAAATTAAATTTAAATACCATATATGAGAATTATACGTATATAGCTGACAATATATTGTGGCTAAGCGATTTTATAGAAAATTATAAAACAAATAATGGTACTATTACTGAAGAAAATGGGGTCATTATAATGGAAACAAAATGTGGAGAAAATAAATATTCTATGTATGAAAAATTATACATTGATAGGAATGCTAACAAAATTTCTAAGTTGATTATTGAAGATGAGAACAAGAATAGTAAAATTTACATAACATATAATAAGATAGAAATTGGTAGTTTGACTAAGGAAAATGTGTTAGCATTTAAAGAAATTGTAATAGAAGAAAAAGATATATAATTAATTAAAAGACTAAGGAAAAATAACTACATTTTTATCTGTCTAATATTTAAATATATAAATTAATAATGTTTTATTTAAAGAAATAGTAGGAGTGATTTAAATGATAGTTAAAAGAGGAGATATGTTTTATGCAGATCTAAGTCCTGTAGTTGGTTCAGAACAGGGAGGTGTACGTCCTGTTATTATAATACAAAATGATGTGGGAAATAAGCATAGTCCTACGGTAATTGCTGCTGCAATTACATCACAAACTGGAAAGAATAAGCTACCTACACATATTGAAATTGGAGCAAAGAATAATGGATTGAAGGCAGATTCTGTTGTTCTTACTGAGCAGATTCGAACAATAGATAAAAGTAGATTGAAAGAAAAAATAGGGCATATTGATGATGCGGGTGTAATGAATAAGATAAATAGTGCTTTGGGGGTTAGTTTTGGGTTGTGAGAAATAAGGGGACGTTCCTTAAATTTCTTTCATTGAAAGAAATTTAAGAAACGTCCCCTTATTTTCCACCCAAATTTCTTAAATTAAGGTTGTTCTCCTAATGTAAGTTGAATATCTATATATTCATTTTCCCTATAAACTTTTAAAGTTAATGTGTCACCTATTTCATGAGAATTTTTTATGTTGTTTAGTTCATCCATATTTTTAATTTTTGTACCATCAACTTCAGTTATTACGTCATATGATTTAAGTCCTGATTTTTCGGCAGCTGAGAATTGTTCAATTGATACTACATAAACACCTTCAACTAGATTATATTGTTTAGCTGTTTTTTCATCTATATCTCTTCCAGAAATACCAATGTATGGTCTTTTTACTTTTCCATCAGAAATTAGTTGTTCATAAATATCTACAGTAGAATTTATAGGTATAGCAAAGCCGATTCCTTCTATTCCTGTTCCTGAAAGTTTAAGAGTATTTATTCCTATAACTTCACCTTTTGAATTAACTAGTGCTCCACCACTATTTCCAGAGTTTATGGCGGCATCTGTTTGAATTACTTTAAATTCTTTTCCGTCAGATGTAATAGTTCTATTTGAAGCACTGATGATTCCTGCTGTAACAGTACTATCCATTCCTAAAGGATTTCCAACTGCCATTGAAAATTCTCCAACTTGAACTGAATCTGAATCACCTAATTCGGCAGCAGGTAAGTTATCTTTCTCTATTTTTATAACTGCCAAGTCTGTAGATTCGTCTGTTCCTATTATTTTAGCTTCATATTCTGTTTCATCATTGTATAACTTTACTGTTACTTTACTTGCTTGACTAACCTGAAAATAAGATGTTGTAGAAGATGTGTTAACAACATGATTATTTGTTAATATGTAGCCATCTTTACTTATTATAACTCCTGAACCTGTAGCAGTTCCAGTTGATTGCATTGAATATCCAAAATATGGTGAGTTCATTGTATATTCTACTGTTATTCCTACAATAGATGGTAATATTTTATTTGCTGCATATATACCAGTATCTGAATATTCTTCTAATGAAATTAAGTTTGAATTTACTACAGAAGTAGTTTGTTTATTCTCAGTAGTTTCCTTTTCAGTTGATTTTTTAGATGATGAAGTTGAAGATGTACTTAGATGATCTGCTATTGTATCTCTTACTACAGGAATATTTATACATAGTCCAATTAATAATGCTGTTCCTAAAATTCCTGAAACAAATGGTACAAAAATACCTCTAAAAAATCCTACTTTCGATTTTTTTGGTGATGATTTTGAATCCACTGTTTTAAAAAATTCGTTATTATCCATATTAAAAACCTTCCTTTTGTATATAAATATTTAAGTTTTTGTAAGGATTAACCTAGAAAACCTTTTAAATAAAATTGTTAGTGATAGGATATAAATTTATAAAAATTTTGCATATCAATAACAATATAATAACCTAATTCATTACTATAATACAATATCTTTGTGAATTTTTTGTGAAAAAAATGTTATTATTTATAAAAAATTTGCATTCCCAAATATATTATAATATAATTCACATTATGGAGGAGAAGTATATGAAACAAGAAGATGGAAAGGGTTTTATAAAATTAATTTTAGCAGTTGCAATATTAATAGTTGTAGTTATTGTGGGAATTAATTATGCTAAGGAATTTATGAATAAAGAAAGTGTGAAAGATTTACAAGCTGATTTATTACTTATTCAAAATAAAGTTGAAATACTAAAGGGAAATAATGATATGAACAGTGATGAAAATCCCTTGAGAGGCTATCAATTATCACAGTTGCCAGAGGGGACAGATATAAATGAATTTCTAGAAAAAGGTGTAATTACTCAAGAAGAATATGAAAAATATTATTTATTGGATTCGCGGAAGTTTAGAGCAAATGGATTTAAAGGATCTAGTAAATAAATATCCTGGCTATTTTATTGTTAATTATGATAATTATGAAGTTATCTATTCTGAAGGCTATAAAAATGAGAATGGTTTATGGTGTTATAAAATTTCAGATTTATATAAGAAACCAGAAGAACCTTTGCAAATCTTAAAAAAGCAAGAAGAGATTGAGTCTACCGAAAATGCCCCTACAGAGGAATCGGTAACTAATGAAAATGTACAAGAAGGTACTGAAGGTCAACAACAGGAAGAAAATAATCAAGAAAATACAGATAATCAAAATGCCCAATAAATAATTAAATAAATTTTAAATGTAATGAAGGAAGTAATAATATATGAAAGAAAAAGAGTTATTAAGACTACAAAATTTACGAAAATTTGAAGAAGATATATATTCTCAAGGTACAAATTTTATTTGTGGAATAGATGAAGCTGGAAGAGGACCACTTGCTGGTCCAGTTGTTGTGGCAAGTGTAATAATGCCTAAAGATTCAATGATTGAAGGAGTTAATGATTCTAAAAAGGTTTCAGAGAAGAAAAGAGAAAGACTATATGAGGAAATTATTAGTCAGGCAATAAGTTATAGTGTTGGAATTGTGGATCAGAATGAGATTGATAGAGTTAATATTTTAAATGCAACAAAGGCGGGATTAACGGAAGCTATTAAAGGCTTAAAAGTAAAGCCTGAAATAATTTTAGTTGATGCTTTAAATGGTATTGATACATGTGGTATACCATATCATTCTATTATAAAAGGTGATGCTAAATGTTATTCCATTGCTGCTGCTTCTATAGTTGCTAAGGTTACAAGGGATAGAATTATGAGACAATGGCATGAGGTTTATCCACAATATAATTTTATTCAACATAAGGGTTATGGCACAGCAGCACATATAGCTGCTATCAAAGAATATGGACTCTGCCCTTTACATCGTCTTAGCTTTGTGAAAAATATAGTAGGTAAATAATAAGTTGATTATTTGAAAGAGTTTATGGGTAGCTTTTAAAAAACCCAAATTTATTATATAAGGAGTGTATGGTTATTAAATTATATCATACAAAAAAATCAAATGAATATTTTAAATATTATTTCCAAGAAAAGAGATAAAAAAGAATTAACCAAAGAGGAAATTGACTATTTTATAGATGGTTACACTAAAAATGAAATTACTGATTATCAAGCTGCTGCTTTAGTTATGGCTATTTATTTAAATGGAATGACTAGTAAAGAAATCACGTATTTAACTTTGGCAATGGCCTATTCAGGTGAGGTTTTGGATTTAACAAGACTTGGAGAAAACGTTGTTGATAAGCACAGTACAGGTGGAATTGGTGATAAGGTTACATTAATTCTTATGCCAATTATAGCAGCTTTAGGAATTCCAGTTGCTAAAATGTCTGGCAGGAGTCTTGGCTTTACTGGAGGAACTGTAGATAAATTGGAGTCTATTCCAGGATATAATACACAAATTTCTGTTGATGAGTTTATAGAAAATGTTGAAAAAATAGGTATTAGTTTAATGGGACAAACTTTGAATCTAGCTCCTGCAGATAAAAAAATATATGCATTAAGAGATTCTATAAGTTGTGTGGAAAGCATTCCTCTGATTGCTTCAAGTATAATGAGCAAAAAGATTGCATCAGGTGCTAACAAAATAGTTTTAGAGGTTACAGTAGGAAATGGTGCTTTTATGAAAAACATTGAAGATGCTAAAAAATTATCTGAAACTATGATAAATATTGGTCATTTTGCCGGAAAAGAAATTGTGTGTGTATTGACTAATATGGACGAACCATTAGGATATTCTATAGGAAATATTTTGGAAGTAATAGAGGCAACAGAAGCACTTCAGGGAGATATGGAAGAAGATGTTAAGCAAGTTGTTTTAGAGCTTGGAAGCTATATGATTAAATTATCTGGCTTTGGTGATGATATTGAAGAAAATAAGAATAAAATAATGGATTGTATAGATAGTGGAAAAGCTTATATTAAGTTTTTAGAGTTAATAGAGAATCAAGGTGGAGATGTGTCTTATATAAATGATGTATCAAAGTTTGAAAATCCTAAATATGTTGTTCCAGTCATTGCAGATAAAAGTGGATATGTTAAAAGTATAGATGCAGAAAAATTAGGAAAAATATCTTGCTATTTAGGAGCTGGACGAGTGAAAAAAGAAGATGTTATTGATAATCAAGTAGGACTGATTATCAGTAAAAAAATAGGGGATAGGGTAGAAAAAAATGAAGATATAGGTATCATCCATGCAAATGATGAAATTAAGTTGAAAAATGCTATAGATGAATTTAAACAGGCATTCCATATATGTGAAGAATATGTGGAAAAGCCTAGTGTAATTTTAGGTGTTATGGAATAAAAAAATTAAAAAATGAAGTGAACCAAAATTATTAGATAAAAAGTTTAATAATTTTGGTTCATTTTATTTGTTTGTAGAATTGTTCGTTTTTAATTCTAATGCAATCCTGAATCCAATTCTTCCTGAAGTGTTATTGTAATAACTGTTCCTTCTTCTACTGGGGTCCCCGCAATAGGATCTTGACTGATAACTTTACCAGTACCAACAATTTTTACATTCAATTTACTATTCAGCAGTGTATTTTTAGCTTTTACAGCTGTAAGTCCCTTAACATTAGGAACTTCAACTGAAATTCTATCAGAATTATTACTTGAATACAGTTTTACAACTGCACCTTTTAACAAAGGAGTACCTGGTTTTGGAATTTGTTCTGTAACAATTGATTCAGTGTTGCTTGAAGTATCACATTTGAAACCTGCCTCTTCCAAAATTTTCTGTGCTTCGCTAATGGTTTTATTTTGTACATCTGGTAATGATATTGTTTGTAAACTATTATATGAATCAGTTGGTGTTGTTGTTATAGTTGTATCATTTGAAGGTATCTCCAAATAAGGTAGTACTTCAGATAAAACTTGTGCAACAACAGGAGCTGCAATTTGTCCACCATAATTATTGCTTTCAGAAGGGTGATATAATGTTAATAGTACTGCAACTTTAGTGTTTTCTACTGGTGCGATGGCTAGGAAAGATGCAACACTACCTTCTTCTTCTTCCTTACCTGGAGCTGCTTCAGATGTACCAGTTTTTCCACCTATATTATATCCAGCAACTTGTCCATATCTTCCTCCACCTTCAACAACAACGGATTCCATCATACTTCTAACTTGTTCAGCAGTTTCACTTGATACAACCTGTCTAACTTCCTTAGGTTCGATTGTTGTAACCGTTCCAGTATCAGTATTTTGTATTGACTTTACAATTCTAGGTTGCATTAGTACACCATCATTTGCTATTGCACAAACTGATGTAATCATTTGCAATGGAGTAATTGTAAATCTTTGACCAAATGATATTGTAGCAAGTTCTACTGGCCCTACATCATCTATATCATGGAATGTACCAACTGCTTCACCTGCAGTTGCAATTCCTGTTTTTTCAAATAGTCCAAATGCCTCAAAATATTTATATAAAGTTTCTACTCCAATTTTTGCACCAAGTTGCATAAATGCTGGATTACAAGAATTTTCTAAAGCTTGTCGAAGTGACTGAAATCCATGACCAGATTTCTTGGCACAATCAATTTTCACTCCAGATACAATTTGAGATCCACCGCATGAGAATATTCCAGGAGTGTCAGTTTCAACAAGATTTTCTTCTAATGCTATTGAAGATACAAGTACTTTAAATACTGAACCAGGTTCATATGTATTAGATACTGCTGGATTTCTCCACATGTTTTGTAAAGCAGAACTTTTGCTAGCTGTTGATAAATTATCCCAATCTTTAGCTAAGCTTTCATTAGGTGTAAATGGATCATTTAGATTGTAATTAGGGTATGATGCCATTGCTAATATATCTCCATTACTAGGATCCATTACAATAATATTTCCACCACGTTCACAGTTATTATCAGCAACTGCTTGTTTTAAATATTTTTCTGCAATAGTTTGAATATTGTAATCTATTGTTAAAGTTATATTACTTCCATTTTGTGCAGGGATATAGTTTTCATCTTCATTAGAAATTATGTCTTGTGCTGCATCTTGTGAAGTGGTTATTTTTCCGGGAGTTCCTGTTAAAACAGAATTCCAATAATATTCTATTCCTGCAAGACCCTGATTATCATCTCCACAGAAACCAATTAGATTTGATGCTAAATTATTGTAATAATAGTATCTTTTTGAGTCTGTGTCGATATTGATTCCGGATGTTATTTTATTTTCCTCCATCCATGATTTAAGTTGATTAATTTTATCTTCTTCCACTTTTTTAGCTATTGTTTGAACCGAATTAGTGCTTGTGACTTTGCCATATACTTCATCATAGTCTAATTCGAATATTTCTGAAAATGCTTTTGAAATTTTTTCTTGCAATGCTAATGTCTCTTCTGGTTTGTCTTCTATTATAAATTTTTTAGGATTTATAGTGACTGTATCAACACTTGCACTAATTGCTAGAGGTTTTCCAGTTGAATCATATATTGCACCTCTATTTGGACTTATAATTCTACTTGTGGTTTGTTGCTTTATTGCGGCTTCTTTTAATGTAGCCCCTTGAACAAATTGTAGAAAACCTATTCTTCCTATTAAAGTAAATAAAAAAATTGAAAGTAGGATTGTAAGTCCTAGTATTCTTTTAGGTTTATTATATTTTACAGTTGTGTTTTTCTGAGTAATGTTTCTTGTTTTTCTTATATTCTTTTTTCTCTGGTTTGAAGTCATATTAATCATCATTTCCTTTACATTAATATTAAAAATATTTTATAGTATGTGGGGGGAAAAGTCAAGTTACAACTCTAGAAGTCTGCAAAAGGCTTATATTTGCTGGACTTTGGCAGACTCCCAAATTGTATAAAGATAAAGGAGAGTTCAATAACTCTTCTTTAGAGTTAGATAACTTAATGTAAAATTTAATAGCTCACTAAAATAGATTATAAAAATGTATCCCATAATTCCAAATTGGGGGATAATGAGAAATATCAATGATATGCTTGAGATTAAGTCTAAGATGTTTATTTTTAAGACCGAGACTTGTTTGTCTAGTCCTTTTAATATTGCGTCTACTACATTGTCTATGTACATTATTGGAATTAAGGGTGCTAGCAATTTTATGTAGAGTGACACTGAGTTGGATTTGTACATGAAAAGGCTAAGTTGTTCTGAAAATATGAACAATAAAAAGGCTGTAATGACGGAAAAATATAAGGTATATTTTAGTACTTTACTGGTAATTCTTTTTATTTTTGTGTATTCAGATCTGGTATTAAATTCTGCAAATTCCGGAATTAGTAGGTTACTAAAGGCCAAAATTATGGTGTTAGGAAATAATATTAAGGGCATTGCCATTCCAGAAATCAATCCGTAGTTACTAAGTGCTTGTTCACAGGAGTTACCATTTTTTTCAAATCCTAAGGGAATAAGAACTTGTTTTATTGTTGATAATCCTGAACGAATGAAAGATGTTAGTCCAACTGGAATTGTTATTTGTAAAATTCTTTTTTCAAAAAATGATTTTGTAGTTCTATGTAATTTAAATTTTATTTTATCAGATTTGTATAGAATGTAGATATATAAAAATGAAATTATTTCTGAGATAATATTTCCGAGTATCATGGAGATGCATATATATTCCAATCCACATGGCATAAAATGGTTTAAAAATAAAGAAATCAATGTTACTTTTAGTAATTGCTCTAAGATTTGATCAGAAGCAGGTTTAATTGTGTTTCGGACTGCAGAGAAGTAGCCAGTTAAACATGAAGACATTGATATAAAAGGGAGAGATATGGATATTATATAAAAAGGAACACTTGATATTTTATCATGTAGCCATGTTTTGCAAATAAACGGTGCAAATGTTATTAATAAAAAACTACCAACACAACTAAATAAAATACTAAAAACTAAGCATTTTCTTACTACTTTACTAATATTACCAACATTTCCAACAGCAATTTCTTCGGCGACAATTTTTGTTGTTGCAAGATTAATTCCTGATAAAGCAATTGTTATTGCAAAGCTATATACAGACATTACTAGTCCATATAATCCTACTGCTTCAGCTCCTATTTTTTGTGATATATATGAATTGAAGAACATACCAATGCATCGTAAAATAAGTGAGGTTAGTGTTAAAATTATTCCATTAATAAGAAAGGTTTTTATTAAACTCATATATATGAAAATCTCCTTTGGTGTTTTTTTAAATATATTTGTTAGCTTTCAAAAATATGAGATTTTTTAGTTATATATTAAAATTTTCGTATTAAAATTTTAGTTGATTCTTTTACGTGAAAAATTATTTCCTTCATAATATTTTTATCAATAGCTACGCATCCTCCAGTGCTGCAATTATTTGAACAATGTAAAAAAATTGCACTTCCTTTTCCTGGAATATTATATGGGTTAGCTTTTATCTCAATTAGATATTCATATTGTATGGGAAAGTCTATTAAATGTTCTGCTGATGTCCAATCTCTTGTTATTTTTGTTATATCTACTAAGTGGTTATAATACTTAGAATTTACATCATCTATACAGTACAAGTTATTATGAATTTGTGTATATGGCATATTCGGTTTTAAAGATAATTCTTTTTCAGGATGAGTACCTAATAGAAAACCAAAATAAAATTTACCTAAGGGTGTTTTTCCATCACCTTCTCTTTTTTCATAAGTTGCTCCATTTTTGCCTATATAGGCAATTGTTTTTATATTATAATCGGGAAATTTTAAAAAGGAAAAATTATTTTCATATATATCAACATAAATGGTATTAGTTATTTTCATCACCTCGATAATAATATTATTAAATAGCCTTGTAATTTATGTAAAAATATGGTAATATAGATATATAAATTTATTACAGAAAAGAGGTCATATAGTTATGGAATATGCAACTGTGTGGTGGTTTCGTTGGAAAGATGAAAATCTACCCATCATAGAAGGAAATGCTGAAGCTATGGATCCGGACATTTTGGAAGTATTATTGCAAAAAACTATTGGTATAATAGAACAAGCTAGACAGTTTTATGGTGTTCCATATTCTGATTTACCAAGTCAAATAAATGAAAAGTTGAAGGTTAGAGTTTCATTTTCATTGCTTTTTCCGACATATGAATGCGCAAATGAATTCCTTAGGTATATTGATCAAAAAGAACACATTTAAAAGAAATGACGTCCTAAATAGGACGTCATTTCTTTTAAATTATAGGAAATATTTCCATTTCCAATGTGCAAATAAATTGAAAGGAAAATTTTTAAATGTCTTGCTTTTCAACAAATTTTGATATATCATTTAACTAATTGATAAAAATTTTGGAATTTATAATCATTAATTTCCAAAACAAAAATACACAAACGAAAGGTGAAAAAAATGTACTTAAAAAGATTAGAATTACAGGGATTTAAATCATTTGCAGATAAAACTGTATTAGAATTCAAACCGGGAATAACATCAGTAATAGGTCCAAATGGATCAGGAAAAAGTAATATTTCAGATAGTATTAGATGGGTTCTAGGTGAACAGAGTATGAAATCTTTAAGGGGGGCTAAATCTGAAGATATAATTTTTAATGGAACACAAAATAGAAAATCTTTAGGTTTTGCAGAAGCATCTATAGTAATTGATAATTCAGATGGCGCTCTTCCTATTGAATATAATGAAGTAATTGTTACAAGGAAAATTTATAGAAGTGGTGAGAGTGGTTATTTTATCAATAAAGTTCCATGTAGATTAAAAGATATTCTTGAATTATTTATGGATACAGGAATAGGTAAAGATCGGATACTCTATTATAGGGCAAGGTAAAATTGATGAAATTTTGAGTAATAAATCAGAGGATAGAAGACATATTTTTGAAGAAGCTGCTGGAATTGTAAAATATAGGGTAAGAAAAGGTGAATCAGAGAAAAAGCTAGAACAGACTAAGTTAAATCTGTTAAGAATTAATGATATTTTGTCTGAAATTGAAGCTAATTTAGATCCACTAAAGATTCAATCAGAAAAGGCAAGACAATTTTTAGATTTAAGAGAGCAATTAAAAAATATTGAGGTTGGATTATTTCTATATAATATTAATTCTTATAAGGAAAAATTAGAACAAATAGTTAAAGATGAGGAAATAATGTCAGCTCAAAATAATGATGAAGCCACAAAACTTGAAAATATGCAAAAAGTAAAAGAAAATTTAAAATTAGAGATAGATAAGATTACAGCAGAAATAGAAAGTGTTCAGAATTTAAGTTTTGAAAGTACAAATAAAATAGAAAAGTTAAATTCAGAAATAGGAATTGCAAAAGAAAGAATTTCTAATAATAATTCTAATACTGAAAGATTGAAAAAAGAGATAGAGGAAGTAAAAGCTAGAATTACAGAATTGGAAGAAGAAAAGAAGCAAAAAATTGAAAAGAAAAATAATATATTTTCTAATAAGGAAAAATTTGAAAGTGAGTTAAAAGAAAAAGAAGCAGAACTTGCAAAATTAACTGAAACACTATCTTCAAAAGAGTTGGAAATTGAGGAACAAAAACAAAAAGTTGAAAAAAATACTGATAATAAATATGAAATCGGAAATGAAATTAGTACTTTAGAGGCTAATTACGAGAACTTTGAAAAAAGAGAAAAATCACTAAAAACAGAGATAGCTCAAACGATTTCAGAATTAGATGGAGCTAGAGATAATAAACAGGATATTTCTAAAGGTTATTATGAAATAGAAGGAAGAAAAAATAAAGTTTTAGCAGAAATTCAAAATATAGCAAGTCAAAGGGAAGAAGCGTCAAATAAAATAAAAGAATTTGAGGAACAAATCAATAAAATTTCTTTTAATATCAGAATGAAGGATTCTAGATGTAAATTCTTGATTGA
Source organism: uncultured Clostridia bacterium (assembly GCA_947624525.1). GTDB lineage: Bacteria > Bacillota > Clostridia > TANB77 > CAG-508 > CAG-492. The sequence goes on from CANQKT010000010.1 coordinate 29,259, forward strand.
GACAGAAAAGGAAAAAGAAGGTTATACAAAAAGCGTTAAGGCTCTATTATTAGATTGTGAGAAGGACAATAGCTTAAATTCAGGTGTTCATGGAGTTTTAGCTAACTTGATTTTTGTGGATGAAAAATATCAGACTGCTATTGAAATGGCATTAGGTGGAATACTTCAAAATATAGTAACAGACAATGAGCAAACTGCTAAAAAATTAGTAGAACATTTGCGTAAACATAGCTTGGGAAGAGCATCATTTTTACCTATATCATCTATAAGAGGTAGCAGAATAGATAAGATAAAAGGAAGATATGATGGCCTAATTGGAGTTGCTTCAGAACTTGTAAAATGTGATAAAAAATATGAGCAGATAGTTAGTAATCTATTAGGAAGAACTGTGGTTGTAGATGATATGGATACAGGAATTCAGGTCGCTAAAAATAATAATTATAGCTTTAGAATTGTTACATTGAAAGGAGATATAATTAGTAATTCTGGTGCAATTACTGGTGGTTCAATAGCAACTAAAACTGTTAATATATTGGGAAGAAGTAATGAAATTGAAAAACTAGAAAAAGAAATTGCGGATTTGAAAAAAGATTTAGAAGAAGTAACATTAAGTAAAGAAAAGTATGAAAATTCAATTTCAAATGTTATTGAAAAATCAGAAGAATTAGATAAAGAATTAAATGAAATTAATATTGTGTATGCGACAGAAAAACAAAAGATGGTTTCTGTTGAAGAAAATATCGAAAGATTAGCAGGAACATTAGAAAAGCTAAAAGAAGAAAATGAAAAAATTAAAGTTCAAAAAGCAGAGATAGTGAAAACCAAAGAAGAAAGATTCGCACAAATTGAAGAATTAGATAAAGAAAATGCAGAGTTAAATACTATTATTGAGCAATTTGCGTTATTGAATAAAGATAATCAAAAATATATAGATGATTTGAACTTTGATATAACAAACCTTAGAATTTCAGTATCTTCATTTGATGAGAGTGGAACTTCAATAGATGAAATGGTCGAAAGAATTGAGTTAGACATTACAAATAATAATACAAGTATTGAAAATAAGGAAAAGCAAATTATTGAGATTGGTGAGGAAAATACTCAATTAAAAAATAATATTGTAAGTTATAATAATGAAATAGATACTATAAAATCAGAGGTAGAAAATAGTTCAAATACTATTGAAGAATTAAAAAAATCAAGAATTGAAAATAATACTAAATTAGAGAAAACTGAAAAAGATATAACAGAGCAGTTTTCAGTTATTGAAGGATTAAAAGAACAACTTGTTAAAATTGATGTTAAGAAAACAAAGACTGAGCAAGACTTGAAACAAGTTGTAGATAATTTATGGGATGAGTATGAAATGACTCCAAATAATTGTGAGAATTATGAAAAACCAAGCAATGTTCAAAACACTCAAAAGGAAGTTAATAAATTACGAAATCAGATTCGTGATTTGGGAAGTATTAATATTGATTCAATTGAGGAATATAAGAAAGCAAAGGAAAGATATGACTTCATGAGTGAGCAACGTTTGGATTTAGAGAATACACAGGCTAAGTTGAGGAATATTATTATAGACATGACTAAAACAATGAAAACTCAGTTTGCAGAGAAATTTGCTTTAATTAACAAAAACTTTAATGAAGTATTTCAAGAATTATTTGGCGGAGGAAAAGCTGAACTTGTGTTAGAAGATGAGGATAATATTTTGGAATGTGGTATTGATATTAGAGTACAACCAACTGGAAAAAAATTACAGAATATGATGTTGTTATCTGGTGGGGAAAAGGCATTTACAGCTATTGCCTTGTTATTTGCCATATTGAAGATAAATCCTGCACCATTCTGTATATTAGATGAGATTGAGGCTGCTTTGGATGATGTTAATGTTTATAGGTATGCAGATTATTTGAAAAAGTTTAGTGATGAGACTCAGTTTTTGGTTATTACCCATAGAAAAGGAACAATGGAGGCTGCTGATACGGTTTATGGGGTTACTATGGAGGAAAATGGAATTAGTAAGTTGCTATCTATAAAAATGGCGTAAGGAAATTTAAGGAATGTCCCAAGATTTCTCGGAAATTTGGGGATGTTCCTTATATGAGTTAAGTTTTATGGGGAAATAGTAAACATAAAAAAATAAGAATAAAATAAAAAATGTAAAGACACTTATG
>CANQKT010000011.1 GCA_947624525.1 uncultured Clostridia bacterium
ATACTCTCATTATTCATAATGTCCTTTGCATTGAACAACTTCTATTTGTTCATTATTTATTCTATAAACTAATCTATTAACATCATCTATTCGTCTGCTCCAATAGCCACTCAGATTTTCTTTTAATGGTTCAGGTTTTCCTATTCCTTCATGTTTATTTCGCCCGGATATCTGATAGTAATAAATTTATTCTTTTTAAAGTTTTTTTGTCTTGTGTTTGCCAATAGCAATATTCATCCCATGCTTTAGAGGTAAAAGAAATATTATTCATTTTCCATCGCCTCTAATTCTTTCATAGTTTTTACAACAACTTTTCCTTCTTTTAATTGTTTAATTGATTCATCTATAGCTTTCATATTGCTTTCAGAATAAAATGGATCAATAGATACATCAAAAGGAATTCTTTTTTCACGAATCATTTTTTTAGCAAATATATTAAAAGCTGTAGACATTGTTATTCCAAGCTCATTGCAGATTTGTTCCATTTGTTTTTTTGTTGTTTCATCTATTCTAAAATTAACTAATGTTTGTGCCATAAATATCACCTCTTTCAAATAATATTTTAACATAATATAAAGATACTGTCAATACAATGTATTTATATATAATATTATTTTATGAATAAATTAGTGATATTATTCATAAAAATATAAGTAAAAATTATCATATAAATGGATATAGTATATAAATTGATATAGTAAGGTCAAAAATTTAGAAATATATAAAAGACTTAAAGATAAAATTTTACATTTTATATATTTAGTATAAATTTAATATAATAAAAAGCATTATCATTTGGTACTGATAATGCTTTTACTATCCGGGTTCGGATAGCGTTGTTTTGGTGAGCCAGGAGGGGTTCGAACCCCCGACCCCAAGCTTAGAAGGCTTGTGCTCTATCCAACTGAGCTACTGACCCATAACATCTATTATAATAGCATATATAATTTTAAATGTCAACAAAAATCATAAAAAAAATTCTTCGAATTTTACGTAAACAAAGGCCTGAAAGAAAAATCATCAAAAACATAAAAGAAAATCACCAAAAATATTGATTTTTCGACAGAAATAAAGTATACTATTTGCAATGTATAACACCTATACATTAATATCTTGCCAGGAATTAACTAAAACTGGCGAAAGTAAAGGGGGTCCCAGTTTATGGGCAGCCAATATCGGTTTACAGTAGACATCTCGGCGAAGCACGAAGGTGTAAGCGGAAGTGGTATTCCAACCTTCGTACATCATCCTGATGGCGAAATCAAATTCATGGTTGACTATGGAATGTTCCAAGGCGAAGAAGACAGTGAAGCAAGGAACTATGCTCCATTAGATTTCAAACCAAAGAATCTTGATTTCGTAATCCTCACACACAATCACGCTGATCATAATGGCAGAATTCCACTGCTGTATAAAAACGGCTTTCATGGTAAAGTATATGTCACGCGTGATACAGCACTTATGCTTCCTCTGTCCCTGAGGGATAGTGAAAAGATCATAAGAATTAATGCAGAAAAGGGAAGAAAAAAGGCTTTGTACAATGAAAAAGACGTAGACATTGCACTAACAAACTTGGAGATATGTGAGTTTGGAAAAACCTTCGAACCAATGCCAAACGTAAAAGTCACATTCTTTAAAAACGGACATTTGATTGGTGCAGCACTTGTTCTTGTGCAGATTTCATGCTGTAATCATGATGATATTAACATCTTGTATACAGGGGATTATAAGAAAAGTAACGTTTTCTTTGATGTTCCACAGCTCCCTAAATGGGTTTTGGAATTACCTCTATACATAGTATGCGAATCCACATACGGAACAACTTTTTCATCCCAAGAGGGTCCACCCACATTTGTGAACAATCTTGTAGAGATGCTCAACAACGGCATAAACACTATTCTAATTCCAGCACTGTCTGTAGGACGGTATCAGGAAATTGCCTATACCTTAAAAACGGCACAAGGCAAGTACTTTGATGCTAATATCCAAACATGGTTTGATGGAAACTTAGCAATCAAATACAATAATCTGTTTAAATACGAACTAGGCATATTGCCGAGTATGAAGGATTTTATGCCTTTAAACTTCAAATATGTCGAGGGTAGTAATAAAAGAGATGAGATTATTCAAAGCACCTCAAAGCAGATTATTGTAACAACATCTGGAATGGGAAATTTTGGACCAGCACCACAGTATATTTCGGCATTAGTTGAGCGGAGAGATGTAGGAATCCATTATACATGTTATTTGACACCAGATTCAACCGGTTACAAAATGGTTAATTCAGGTCAAAATGTGTTAATTGATTCCATACTCAAGCGCAAATGTGCGGATGTACGAACCACAAGCCAATTCTCATCACATGCACGTGCAGATGAACTGCAACAATTCCTTTCACAATTCAAAAACATTCGAGCCCTTATGCTTAACCATGGAGAAATCTCAGTAAGAACGAAGTTTGCGGAATACTGCAAGCAAGCCCTTACAAACTGCAAAGAAGTGGCAGTCCTTGGTTTAGGCTACACCGTAAGGGTAAACGAATGGAAGATTGTGAAGTCTATTCGAGAGAAGGCATCGTAAACCAAACCTCACACAGCAAAACCCAGTGAAGTAATTTCACTGGGTTTTGCAATATCATTTTTATCTGCTAAACTAGACAAATGCCGAAAAATATTATATAATATTGCAAAAAGTAATTTTATAAATAAAATCAAGGAGGAAAAAATGTTAAATGCAATAGGCGTAACAGTAAGGTTTGGAAAAAGAACCTTATTTGAAGATGTAAATATAAAATTCAACAAAGGATGTTGCTACGGAATAATAGGCGCAAATGGTGCAGGAAAATCAACATTTCTAAAAGTATTATCAGGAGAACTTGAACCAAGTAAAGGAGAGGTATCAAAGGAAAAAACAGAAAGATTATCAGTGCTAAAACAAGACCACTTTGCATATGAAGAATTTACTGTCTTAGATACTGTAATAATGGGAAATCAAGAATTATATAACATAATGAAAGAAAAAAATGAAATATATGCAAAACCAGACTTCTCAGAAGAAGATGGAATGAAGGCTGCAAAATTGGAAGAAAAATTTGCTGAACTAGATGGATGGAATGCAGAATCAGATGCAGCAGTTCTTTTAAATAATTTGGGAATAGAAACAGAAAAACATTACAAATTAATGAGTGAACTAGAGGCAAAAGAAAAGGTAAAAGTATTATTAGCACAAGCATTATTTGGAAATCCAGACATACTCTTACTAGATGAGCCTACAAACGACTTAGACTTAAAAACAATATCATGGCTAGAAGAATTTTTAATAAACTTTGAAAACACTGTAATAGTAGTATCACACGACAGATATTTTCTAAACAAAGTTTGTACACATATTGCAGATGTAGACTTTGGAAAAATAAAGGTATATCCGGGAAACTATGATTTCTGGTATGAATCAAGCCAATTGGCTTTAAAACAAATGAAGGAATCAAATAAAAAGAAAGAAGAGAAGATAAAGGAATTACAAGAATTTATTGCAAGATTTAGTGCAAATGCTTCTAAATCAAAACAAGCAACATCAAGGAAAAAATCATTAGAAAAAATTGAGTTAGATGAAATAAAACCATCAAACAGAAAATACCCATACATAGACTTCAAACCAGACAGAGAACCGGGAAAGGAAATACTGCAAGTAAAAAATATAAGTAAAACAATAAATGGAGAAAAATTACTTAACAACATATCTTTTACAGTAAAAACAGGAGATAAAATTGCAATACTAGCTGATAATGAAATTGCAAAAACAGTACTGTTCCAAATTATAGCAGGAGAATTACAACCAGATGAAGGAGAGTTGATATGGGGAACAACAATCACAAATAGCTATTTCCCTAAGGACAACGCTTATTTATTCAACTCAGAAGATACTATAACAGACTGGCTAAGACAATACTCAAAAGATCCAGATGAAACCTATGTAAGAAGCTTTCTTGGAAGAATGTTATTTTCAGGTGAAGAAGCTTTAAAAAAGGTAAATGTCTTATCTGGAGGGGAAAAGGTAAGATGTGTATTAGCAAAAATAATGCTATCTGGTGCAAATTTCCTAATCTTTGACGAACCAACAAATCACCTAGACATGGAAAGCATCACTGCTCTTAATAATGGAATGATGAAATTCACTGGAAATATGTTATTTACTTCACATGATCACCAATTAATGCAAACTGTAGCTAACAGAGTTATTGACATAAAAGAGAATGAAATGATCGATAGAGAAATTTCATATAACCAATATTTAGGAATTGAATAACAAGAAATTTGAAAAACTCAAAAAGCCCTAAGGAAAAAAAGCAAATTTACTAAAGAGATAATATAAAATTTTTTAAGACTTTATGTTTCCGTAAGTTTTAAAAAAATATCGATAAAAATCGAATTTTACAATTATATTAAATTTTAGTAAAATAAGCATTTCTAGGTCTTTTTTTGTTGAAAAGAATACTCTTATGAACTATAATAAAATAAAAAGAAAGAACATTATTAAATGATAAATGAGAAAGGAAAATGAAAAATGAAAACATTGAATCAAATCATTAAAATACTAACAGTTATTGCAATAATAGTTTTGCTTAGTATGAATGGGCATCAAGTGCTTGCTACAAATACTTATGTGACAAATGAAAACGGTAGTAATCCAAATATTATAAAAATAGCAGATGAAGATGGGGAAAAAAATGCTTCAGGTGGAAATGAAAGTGTTTCAGATATACTAAACTCTGGAAAAGAATGGCTTCAACACCGGAAGTAATGCAGATTCGAATGGCTTTGGAGTATTAGATTTTGCCAATAAATTCGTAGGTATAGGTCAGCTACTAGTTGCAATTGGAGTAATAACATTGTTAATTGTTGGAGGAATAATGGCAATACAATGGATTACAGCAACACCAGATAAGCAAGCAAAATTAAAAATACAATTGATAGGCTTGGTTGTATCAGCGGTAGTTATATTTGGAGCAGTAGGAATATGGAACCTCGTAAGATCAATAGGTCAAGATGTAGAAAATGAATTAACATCAAATATACAAACCGATATAGTTACTATTGCCAGAAAATAATAATTTATTAAGCATATACCTAATAAAAGGAGGAATAAAAATGTCTACACATTACATACCTAAAAATTTAAAAGGTGAAACTAGAATATTAATATTTTCAGTTAAGTCATTAATTACAACAGCAATATTTGCAGCAATAGGCGGAATCTTATTTTTCATATTTAGTATGTTAAATATGAAAGTGGCAGGAATAATAATGCTTGTATTGTTTGCAGCATTAGGATATGCAGTAGGAACTGTAAAAATACCAAGAATAAATGGATTGAAATTTACTAAAAACATTGAAGGTGATTCAATGGACGAAGTTTTTCTGAGATATATAAAATTTAAGTCAAATAAAAAAATCTACTCGTACACAAAGGAGGAAAAATAAATGGAACAAACCTTAATATATATTATAATTGCAATTTGTGTTCTACTGGTCGCTGTGCTAACATTTATTTTAATATTTCTATGGCAGAAAGAAAAGAAATCAGGTAATGGCACACAACAAGTAGATAGCAAAGATAAAAAAACAACTACATCTACAACTAAAATACAAGGTGTAGAATCAATGTCAAAATTTCTAGACTTTGATGAAGTAGTAGATAGTATGATAGTAAGAAAAAAGAGAACACAATATGTAATGGTTATTCAATGTAAAGGTATAAATTATGACCTATTAGGAGAAGAAGAAAAATTAGCAGTAGAAAATGGATTTACACAATTCTTAAATACTGTAAGATTCCCAATTCAACTTTACATACAAACAAGAAGTTTAAACTTAAAGGATAGTATTGAACAATATGAAGTAAAGGTTGAAGAAGTAAAAAATGAAATAGCCAAATTAGATACTCAAATAAAAAAAGAACAAGCAAATGGAAGACAGGAGCTTGTAAAAAAATTAGAGTTTGATAGAAAAAGAAAATTGAATATCTTAGAATATGGAATAGATATAACCAATTATGTTTCAAGAATGAGCCAAAATAGGAATGTTCTACAGCAAAATACGTATGTAGTAGTAGCATACTATACATCAGAATTTGGAGGAGAAATTGCTAATTATTCAAAAGAAGAAATTGATAATATAGCATTTTCAGAATTGTATACAAGGGCACAAACATTAATTAGAGGGTTAGCATCATCTGGGGTAACAGGTAGAGTAATTAATTCAGAAGAATTAACAGAACTATTATATATAGCATATAACAGAGATGATTCAGAATTAATAAGTGTAAAAAAAGCAGTGGAATCTCAATATGATAGTTTATACAACACCGCTAGAGATGTATTTGAGAAACAGAAAGAACTACTTGAAGAAAAAATAGATAAGTCTGCAATAAATCTTGCTGCTAAAAGCATTACAAAAGCTGATAAAATTTTGAAAATGAAAAAGCAAAGCAAACAATTAATTAGAAAAAAAGCTTTAGAATATGTTGAACAATATAAAAACGAAATGACGGATGATTTGTATGAAGAAACTAAAAAACAAGTAGAAGAAGCTCCAATAGGTAAGAAAAAGAAAACAACAAAACAAACTGCAGTAAAAACAACAAAAGATTTATCAAAAACTGAAGCAAATAACGAAGGGAAGAAAACAAAAACTGTTAAGAAAACTGAGAAAGCAAGCAAGTAATATAAAGAATAGCAAAAAGCAGTGGTAAAGACAACTGTGAAAAACAACTATCTAACACGAAAGAGTTTTTGAGAGGAGAATAGCTATGTTTGGAAATAAAAAAATTAGAAAAAAAGATAATAAACAAGAAATTTCTACAGAAGGAAAGTCAAAAGTAAAAGAAGAAAAGAGCGTTTTAGTAAGAAATAAAAAATCTATAAAAGATATAATAGCACCAGCTGGTGTAGATGCAACACATACTAATCATTTGGAAATAGTATCTAGCACAACAAGATATGCAAGAAGTATGATAGTATCTACAATGCCAAGAATGTGTACATTCCCTGAATTCTTGAGAAGTATGTATACATTTGGTGATGCAAATATATCAGTTTTTATAAAACCAATCAGTGAAAATGCTTCACAAACAGATTTGAATAGAAGAATTAATGAAATAGAATCTGAAAGAATTGTTGCAGCAGAAAGAGGAAACATCAACAGAGAAAGACTTTTAGCACAAAAAAGAATGGAAGCAGAAGAATTAAGAGATTCAATTGCAGGACGGATTCAACAAATTATTTGAATCATCAATTATATGTACATTATTTACATATAATTTAGAAGATTTGGACAAACAAACAGAAATGTTATCAACAGAAATGTCTAAAACTTTAATTGGAATAAAACCAGCATGGGCAATGCAAGAAGAGGCATTTAATTCAAACATGCCATACATAGATAACAAAATAAACAAACAACATACATTTGACCGTTCTTCAATGGCAACAGTATTCCCTTTTATAAGTTCAGATATAGGACATAAAAATGGAATACCACTAGGCTTTAACAGACAAACCGGCTTACCAATTTTATATGATAATTTCAGTAATGAATTAAATAATTACAACATGGTTGTATTTGGAAAATCTGGTGCAGGTAAATCAGTTGCAATAAAAACACTAACTGCACGTTCATCAGTATTAATGGGAATAGAAAGTTTAGCCCTTGATGCTGAAGGTGAATATGGAGTAGTTGCAGAAGCATTAGGTGGAGTAAATGTTGTAATTAGCCCAAATTCAAAAACAATTATAAATTTATTTGATATAGAGCCAGAGCTTGTAAAAGATGAAATAACAGGAAAAGAAAGAGCCGTATTAAATGTAGAAAATAAAGTTGAAGACGTAACTCAGGCATTAGTAACAATGGCAAGAGGAAGTACAAGAAGTTCAGAAGTAAACGAACTTACAAAACAAATTATAGCTGAATCTGTATCAGAGGAATATGATGCATATGGAATAACAAATGATGTAAATAGTATATATATAAAAAGAAATGAACATGCAATTGAAGACAGTTACTTAGGAAGACAAAAGAAGACAATGCCTACAATAGGCTCATGGTATAAACGTATTTTAACTAAAGCAAAACAAAATGATAACCCAGACTATAGATTCCACTACAGTTACTTAGTAAAGGTTATGAGACAATATGTTCGTGAATATGACGGACAAATGGCATATTTTGATGGTCAATCTACATTTGATTTACTAGATGACATGCCATTCATTAACTTAGATATATCTCAGCTAGAGGAAAGATTTGCAAGACCACTTGCACAACAAATACTATTATCATGGGTATGGGAAAAATATGTTAAGAAAAATAGTGAGGATAAAACAAAAGCTGCTAAAAAAAGAGTTCTTGTTGATGAAGCTTGGATGCTTTTACCATATCCAGAAGCAGTAGATTTCTTAAATACAATGGCAAGACGTGCCAGAAAAAGAAATGTATCACTTGCTGTAATTTCACAAAAGTTCCAAGACTTTTACGAAAGACAAGAAGTACAAGTAGTATTAACATCATCAGACACAAAGCTATTTTTAGCACAAGATAAATCAGAAATTGAATACATAAAAGAAGTATTCAAATTAAGTGATGGTGAAGCAGAATTTTTAACAACTTGTACAAGAGGTGAAGGATTATTGAAAGTAGGAGATGATACTGCAATTATTTCAATAAATCCAACTAAAAAAGAATTTGAATTCATAGAAACAAACTTAAATGAATTAGCCAAAAAATAAAGATAGGAGAAATAAATGAAAAAAGCTGTATCTGTAATTCTAATTATAGTAATTTTATTTAACTTAATAGCAGTAAAATCATTTGCAGATGAAACAGAACCTACTACAGAGCCTAGCACAACGGAAACAACAACACTAATTGACCCAGATGAAGCAAATCAATTGATACCAAATACAGATAACTTCGTGAAAAGACTTGAAACGCAAACTACAACAGTAACAGACGAAAACGGTAACAAGGAGGAAAATGTATCAACAACTGGAACGACCTACATGAGTAGTACAATATTTGGAATTATCTCACATATATGTGGTTCAATCCCTCAAATTATAAATCAAGTTCTAGAACTTATATTAGAGGCGATAGGTGGCGAAGATGCACAACATTTTACAATATATGATACTGTAATGGGAAATTATGAATTATTTAATATAACATACAATGACATTCCAGAAACAGTAGACAAAGATTCACCAATGCATATGGTATTGAAGGACAGAATAATTAATTTTTACTATATAATTAGAAACATCAGTATAGCTTTAATTTTGTTTATATTAATATATGTTGGAATACGAATGGCAATATCTACACTAGCAACAGATAAAGCTAAATACAAAAAAATGTTAGTAGATTGGGTAACTTCGCTAATACTGGTATTCCTAATGAATTTTATAATAATTATTATTTCTGTAGTATTAAATACTTTTTTAGGCATTCTAAGAGACTTTGCTCAAGATATGTATATTACTGACACTCTGCATGTAAGTCAGATAGAATCACAAATATTTACAGATGCAAGTGCTCTGTATGGAAAATCAAATGGTTGGAATTTGATTTCGGCAGTCTTCACAATGTGGATATTAGTATATTACCAATTAAAGTTTTTTATAATGTATCTTGGAAGAATAATTGAAATAGGTTTTTTAATACTAATATCTCCATTAGTTACAGTTACATATTCAATAGATAAAATGGGAGATGGAAAGGCTCAAGCATTTAAAACATGGTTTACAGAACTTTTAATGAAAGCTTCAATTCAGGTAGTACATGCATTAATATATTTAATATTTATTGGATCTGCTGGATATATAGCAACACAGCATCCATTATTGGCAGCAGTATTTTTTGCATTCTTAAGTAGAACTGAAAAAATAGTAAAAAATGCATTGAGTGTAAAAAACGATGAATTTGAAAGGGCAAAGGTTCCATTTACAAAATAATAGATAAATAAAAATCTAAATTAAAGATTAAATTATTAAAAATAAAGAAGGGAGGTTATATAAATGAAATTAATATTAAAAAAATTTATTATTATAGTATTAATAATTTTTATACTACTATCTTCTTTATTTTCAGGTTTCGTACTTGCAGATGATTTAACACAAGAAAGAGCAGGAAATTATGCATCTAGTTTTGCCATAAATTTTTATGATAACTGGAGTAGCATTAGCTATGAGCTTATAAATGGAGCTGCATATAACGGATCATATAATGGAAAAGTAATAGAATTAGCTGAAAAGATTTTTATGGAAAATATCTTTGGAAGAAATGATGTACAATATAATGCAAGTGGAGGATTAAGCAGTGATATTGTAGTAAATCATCCAGAAAAACTTACGGGAATAGACTGCTCTGGTTATGTATCTGCAGTCCTATGGGCAGCAGGTTACGAAAAATTCTCAGTAGAACATGGAACAGCAACCATGTTATCAGGTTGTGAAAACGGAACATATGCTAGTTATGGATTAGAAATATATAAAAATGATAATCAAATAATTAAAAAATGGGATGGAAGCGAATTTGTTGAAGTCGCTACAGATGAAAAAGGGCTAGATTTTCTAAAACCGGGAGATGCAGTACTCCTTAGGGGATATACTCCTTCAGGAACTTTCAGACACCATACACATATATTTGTTGAAAAAATAGATGACAATTCATATAAATCACTAGATTGTGGTGGTAAGAGTAACTGGACAGGCTCACAACCATATATGACAAGTGACAATTTATGGCAATATAGTGGCTCATATGTTATTAGAGCACCCGGTAATGGTGACTCAACTGGTGTATCAGGAAGTTCATCAATAGGATCATCATTCAAAAAGAAAGCAATCAAACGTGGTGAAATAGCAACAAAATATGATGAAAATGCAAAATTAGAAAACATAATAGAAGATGATAAAGAAACATACATATTCAACAACGAAGTATGGATAAATTTCGTATATAAAAATGCTCTTTCAATGTCAGAAACTACACTAGCAGATTTATTAAAAAACTTTGATACAGAAGATGAAATATTTAAAGATGAACTTGTAAAAAGTGGAGATATAATAGATATTTCAAAACTTGTAAATGAAGGGAAAATTGTACCGGGGGATATCTTATATGCTGCTGATGGAAAAGGCGGAGGAGAATATTTATTATATGTAGGAGGAACTAAAGTATTATATGCTACACCTCCAAATGATGGGGAAACAGAAGAGGAAACAGAGGAATCTAAAGAGGATTCAAAAGATAGTGCAATAAGATATGATTATTTACAATATTATATAGAGGATTTGAGAAAGGATTTATTAGTAGGGCATGAAGAGGAGGAAGATTACGAAATTCCTCAATATGGAATAACAAAAATATATAGAATAAAGCAAACCTACCTAGACAATAATAGCATAATACCTAACATGATATTTAATAAAAAAGGATATTTTACATATGACAAATATGAAGGTTCACCAAGTGGACAAGCTATAGCTTTAAATCCAACAGAAGATGTTAATGTATTCAAGTGGATTTTTGACGGAATAGTTGGAATATTTGAATTTTTATTAAATACTATATTTTACGCAGTTAGAATGCAAGTGATAGGCTTTGTAAACATGACTGAATTAGCACTTCAATCTATAATATTAGGATTAAGTGGAAACGCAAATACACAAATGGTATCAAATTTCTTTGGACCAGATGCAACAGCAGCTACTGGGGGAAGAATAAGTGTAGAATCAATATTCTTCAACCAAATACCAATACTAGATGCAAATTTCTTTAATTTCAAATCTGCAGGAGGATATTCATTAGAAAATACAACAATGTATCAACCAGCTACAGCTTCTGGAATGGGGGCATATGAAATTACACAACCTGATGAATCAAATATAGTATATCAATTAAGATATAATTTACGTAGATGGTATGTAGTTGTAAGAAATTTATCAATAGCAATATTACTATTTGTCTTAATATTCCTAGGAATAAAATATGCAATTTCTACAACAGGTGAAAAGAAGGCTGATATAAAAAGCATGTTGGCATCATGGTGTGTTGCATTTATAATTGTGCTTTTCATACATATATTCATGTATATGGTGTTCCAAATAAATGATGCATTAGTAGGAGCGTGTAAAGATATAGGTCAAAATATTGCAAGTGTAGAATTAGATGAACAAAACACTCAAGAAATGAATCTATATGATGCAGTAAGAGTAAAGTCATATGCATTTGACTTTAAAGAAGGTATACCAGCAACAGTTATATACATATATTTAATATATTTGTTAATAAGATTTTCTTACATATATTTAAAAAGGTATATAACGATATATGTACTGGCAATTATGGGCTCATTTATGGGCGTGAAATATGCATATGAGAAAATAATGGGTAAAAAGACTACATCACTTGGAAAATGGTTTAAAGATTTTTCATTTAATGTTTTACTTCAAACTGTACATGCATTTATATATGTAATATACATGGGAATAGCAATAAAATCAGCATCAGAAAGTTTAGCAGGATTCCTTTTATGCTTAATAATACTAAACTTTATGCTAAATGCAGATAAAATAATTATAAAAATATTTGGACTAGATAAAGCAAGTTCATTATCTGATGTAATAAAACCAGAATCATATTTAAACTTAGTTGCAAAGTTCACACCAATGCTTATGATTTCTAAGAATGTAGTTGGTCAAGTAGGTAATTTCCTATTTGGAAAACGTGGGCTTGTTAGAGAAGCGCAGTATTCTCTAAAGGGATTTGATAATTACAAAGATGCGGATAAATATTTTGAAGATTTAAAATATACTAGAATAGGAAAAATGCAACAATTTAATGATAAAATATTAGGAAAAATGCAACTGCTTAGTGATAATATAAAAAGCTCTATTGCCAAAACAAAACTTGGAAAAATTGTAACAGATAAGGGCATTTCAATTAATGAAATGCTTAAGAATAGAGGGTTAAAAGGATTTAGCTTTAAAATAAAACCACGGAAAATATGCTGAAGCTAAAAGATCATTAGCTGGAAATATTTCTCTTGAAAATAAACGAGCAATCTATAACTCAATAAAAAAATCAAAGGAACTAAGTAGAAAGAAATTTACAAGACCTTTAGGATTTGCAAGAGATTTAGTATTGGCTCAAGTAGGAGGAGCAGCAACTGTAGCGCTTGCAATAGCTGATCCGGGAGCTGCATTGGCTGCATTCCAAAAAACTAAAAAAATAATAAGTAAACATAGAACAATGAATAGGTCTATAAGAAAAAATCATGTATATAAAAATAATAAAGTAAGAGAGAAATCAAATTATAAAAGACTAAAGAATCAATATAATACTACAAGATTAAAATATTTAAATGGTAAATTTGGATATGAGGATGATATAGCTAGATTAAAACAACAATATCAAACTACTAAAAATCCTGACGATAAAAAAATATATGAAGCTGAAATACAAAAATTGGAAAAAAACAGAAAAAAATCAATAAAGGATTTAGATAGACAATTAAAAGCATTAGAGGCAAAAGGTGAGCAATCAACTGATCCAGAATTAAAGGAATTACAAGATAAATTTAGAGAAATGTATTCAGCGAAATCAGACATAAGATTAGATGCGGATTACAAAAAAGCTCAAAGTAAATATAATGAAAGTTTAAATGAATATGTAAATAGTCAATATGATTATCAAACAAAAATAACACGTTTAAAAGAAACAATGGCAGAAATAGCAGATCCTTCTCAAAAGGCTAAATATGCATCTGAAATTAAAAAACTTGAAAAAGAAATGGAAAAAGAAGAAGCTAAATCAATAGACCAATTGCAAGAGGATTATTTAGAAATGGTACAAGAAAAAGTGTTATACAAAAATGCTAAATATCAAAGAAATACAATTGTAAAAGGATTAGGAGCAATGACAGGAGCATCAATATTAGCCGATATGGCTCAAAATGAAATTACAGCATCATATGAAGACAGTGAAAGTGCATCTAAAGAAGAGAAAAGGCTTAAAGAATTACAAAAAATTGCAAAAGATGAAGAAAATCTTAGAGGATATATGTCACAAATTAAATCAGCATATGACTCTGATAGTAATATGGAATCAAATGCATATGAAAAAGATATGGCGGATTTAATGAAGGATGCAAAAAAGACTGTAGTAAAAACTTCAACTATAAAATCAGTAGTAAGTTCATATTTAGAAGAGAAAAATATCAAAAAGGTTAATGGAGATAATATTATAGAAGTATTAGATATTTTGGCAGAAACTCTAAAATCAGATAATGGAATTCTTATAAATGATTCATTAAAAACAGAAATAAAACGACAATTAGAAGAAGATCTAATTAAGAATTCAAAAGGTCTTGGGTATGATAAAAAAGATGCTACAGTAGCAATTAGTTCAATTCTTGGACAAGAAGGAATGGTAGAAACTTTAGTAGATAGAGCTGAGGTAAGAGATGCCGTTTCTGAACACATGAAAAATAGCAATACAACAGCAGTACGAAAGGAAGATATAGACTCAATGATTAATGATGTTCAGGAGAGCATAAGGGTAGATTTGCCAGACAGTGTAAAAGACACAATTAGAAATAGAATAGAAAGAAGAATACAACAGCAGGGAACTTCAAAAGGTATAGATCAGTCTACTGTATCTAACATAATAAATTCTGAAATAAGAAAGAACAATATAGAAGATAGAAGCAGATACCATAAATCTTTATCAAAGGATCAAGTAGAAGAATTAAGATCAAAAGGAATAGCAATAAATACAGAAGAATATTATAGCTACCTAGAAACTCATGGAATCAAAGATACTGCAACAGAAAAAGCTCGTAATGAGGCTAGACAAACTGCAAGAGAAATTAATACTAGAAATGAAAATGCAAAAGTAAAACTAGGAGGCTCATTAGTAAATATAGGAAAAACATTATATAAATCATTTTAAATAAAAATTTAGAGGCTCCTAGAAGCCTAAAAGAAAGCAGGTGCGAAATGAAAAATAGAAAAAGAGTAATTAAAATAAGTTTAATAATAGTAGTACTCACAATACTGACTGCAAGCTTGAATGTTAGCCACGGATTTGCTGCACTTACAGTTTTAGGTAGTGCAGTTGGAGCAACAGGATTAATTGTTGTGCTATCAGGTGCATTACAGGTTGGTGCATTAGCAATAGCAACTGGATTAAATGCGATAGTGGCAGGAATAACAGCAGTGGGTGAGCGGTGATAGTATGGTAGCAGGTGTTGCTGATATTGTATTTAATAAATCTAATATAACAACAGCTAGTTTCTTTAAAAATTTAAATAATGGTTATACAATTAATGTCTTTGCAGAAAAAATTGGAGAATACTATTATATTGTAAGAAATTTAGCAATAGCAATTTTACTTTTTGTATTACTATATATTGGCATAAGAATGGCAATTTCAACAGTTGCAGAACAAGAAGCAAAATATAAGAAGATGCTACAGAATTGGGCTGTAAGTTTAGCTTTAGTGTTTTTATTACATTATATAATCATATTAACTTTTGTGGTTAATGATAATTTAGTAAATGTTTTATTTGATGTTGCACAAACAGAGGGTGTAAATAAAGTATCATTCCTAGATTCAGCGTATTTGCTAGGTGGAGGAGTAGTTCCGGTTCTAGGATGGCCAGAGGTAATAGTATATGTAATGTTAACAATTGCAACAGTGGCATTTTTAATAACATACATAAAACGTGTGGTAACGCTAGGTTTTTTAATAGTAATTTCACCATTAATAACAATTACATATTCAATAGATAAAATAGGTGATGGAAAATCACAGGCTTTGAATACATGGTTACATGAATTTATATTTTCAGTTTTGATACAACCGTTCCATTGTGTTATATATATAGTTTTTGTAAAAACTGCATTGGAAATGACTGGAAATATAGCGGATGGATTAGTTAATTCAGTATTAGCAATAGCATCAATATTATTTATGATGAAGGCTGAAGGAATAATAAAGAAAATATTTGGTTTAAAAGCAGATAGTATGGGAGATGTAATGAAAACAGGAACTTTAGCTTTAGGTTTTGCTACAGGATTCTTCAAGAATATGGGTGGTAATGATAAAGGTAAAGTACCAGAAATGAAAGGTAATAGTGCTAATAAAAAAACAGCAACTAAAGACCAAGCAGGAGGAAAAGATTCTGGAAATGTTTCTGGAAATGGAAAAACTCCTAGTGAAGGAAGTGAAACTGAAACACAACAAGGTATACAGGAGAATGTATCGGAAAATCAAACAGAAAACAGTGCTAATAGTAGTCAACAGTCAGCTAGTAGCTCTGCTAATTCACAACAAAATTCAAAAACACCTCCTCCAACTAAAATTCAACGAGCATTAGATTTAGCTAAAAAGGGAGGAAAAACAATATTAGCACCAACAGGTAAATTCTTTGAAAGATATTCAGGAGAAAAAGGTGCAAAAGGAATAGCAAAAGGAGCTGCAAAATATGCATTTAAAAATGGTGCTGCTGCATTTGGAGCAATAGCAGGTGCAGGATTAAGCGATGGAGGTGCTGCTGTATCTACAGCAATGGCTGCTAAAGGTGCTGCAGAGGGCATAGATTCATTTGTATCACAGGGTAAAAAGCAAGATCAAGCAGAATCAAATCAAAAAGTATTTGCGGAAGCATATAATGATTATGCTACAGAATATAGAAGGTTGTATGGAGACGACAAATCAGATGAAGAAGTTCAATTAGCTTATGAAGAGTTAATGGAAAAAGAGAAAAAAGAGATTAAATCTCAATATGAATTAGATGCATACAATAGAGGAAGAGAGATAATGGAAACGGGAGAAGCATTAGGTTTCAAAGGATCTGCATATTTAACTGATACTATAAGAAAGGTGCAAAATGGAGATGTTGATGTAGGTGACGATTATGTGCCAAAAGATTACAGTAATTCAAATGATTAGAATTGATAAGGAATACTCACATATTATAATCAATGAAAAATAAAAGGGAAAAATAAAAAACTAATAAAAAGGGTGGTGAAAATAAATGAGCGATAATAACACAAATGTTAATGATACTACTAAAACTGCTGACGAGGAAAAGAAACAAAAGAAGCAACAACAGTCAGAGAGTAAATTAAAAAAACAAATTGAAGGTGAAGCAAAGAGTAAAGCAAAAGGTCTAACAAAAAAGGGCGTAAAGAAAGCAACTGAAGCCTTATTTCAATCAGTAACTGCATCTACTGGAGTTGCAATATTTGGAGTGATAATTGTAGTATTTATGCTAATAGGAATAGCCGCATTTATTTTAACTATGCCAGGAATGGTTCAAGATAAGATACATAATACTTTTGATTCTATTATTACATCTATTGTAGAAGACACATTTATGGGGGGAGAAGAGCATATTGTATCTACAGATGAATTAAATGATAAAGCTGTAGAAGCTTTACAACATTTAAACAAAATGGGACTAGATCCTGTAGGACTAGGTTTTGCACATTATGTTAATAAAAATGAAGAAGGTGAAATTACATCATTTAATGACCTAGGCTCATACCTTAATTTTTTTAAAACAAATGGAGAGTGGGCTGTAGATGAGGTACCTACCGCATGTCCTTTACTAAGTTATGTAATAGCTGAGGAAAAAACATATCTACCTAAAGAATATTATGTAAAGAGTGAAAATGAAGCAGTACCGTTATATTTGTTTTGGAATATTAATCCAAATGGTGTGATAATTGGTGGTAATGTATACGCAAAACGAGATAATGGAATGCTTGATTTTGATACAAGCGGAGTTGATGTAGATATTGAATTAGATAGAGCAACAAAATCAATGACATATTCAAATACAAGAATGTTTAATGGTTCATTAGAGAAACAATCATATACAGTAGGCCTAGAAAATTGGATAGGACGTTATGGAAAGCCATTAGAACTACTTATTGCCCTACATATTGCAACAATGACCTCAGATATACCAGAAGAATTTGCAACAAATGATGAGTTACAAACTGATGTTAAAATTACCTTCCAAGAAGGTACCTATGATATGGATTTTAAATTGGAATTGAAAAATAGTGATGGTACTACAACAGAGTTACCAATAAAATTTGGTGAATTTGAAGATAATAATCTAATTTCATTACTTAATACATATAAATGTATCCAATCAGTATATAATGATGAAAGTGGAACATATGAATATAAATACGTAAAACCAACAAACGCAGGGGGAGATTATACTAAAGATGCAGTCACAATATGTTCATTAAAACACTTGATAGACAATATTTCAATGGTTGAAACATATATTGATGGGGAAGTTCAAGAAAAATATGAGAGTAGTTATGAAATATTAGACAGTGGCTTAGGCGAGATACTAAATGGAAATAATGATATTTATTTAAAATATGATATAAATATGGCTATGGGTTCTGAACAATATGCCCAAACTGGTGCATATATAGGCACACGCTATGAACAAAATGGAAAACAAACTTATACAGGAATTTTATCAGATGATGGTACATGTACACATGATTTAGGTCCCGGTATTGGTTGGAATACTACTGGAATAGCCTACGAGTATGGAATTACAGATGTAAATGGTGTTACAGTAGGCCATGGTGGTGGATCAAATGCAGATAAAATGTATGTTGATTTAAGTCCTGATGCAGATGCCACAAAATCTAGAGCATATAAAAAAGTTAATAGTTTAAAAAATTATGCAGAATCATCAAGTAATCTTGCAAGACTAAATAGAAGTGTAGAAGAAAAAGATGTTATTACATGTTTAATGTTGGAAATTGACCAATACTTATATGATAAAAGTGTAGACTATGATGATGACTTTGTTCATGTAAGATATAATGGTAATAATCATAAAGTGAGCATAGATTACGGTGGTGCATCAGCATATGTTATGGATTTTTCAAACAATAACTATTTGATTAATTATGGCAGTGGATATACAGATAATCCTGATATGCCTGGAACTATCACAAAAAAATGGTTAACCTATATAAATCAATCTGGTGGAATAACTTCTGATAATATGAATAGTCTTATAGATCAAATTAATATTTATTATGGAGCAGTGCATAATTTAGATTTAAACATAAAAACAGTATTAGATGGAATATGGTGTGATCTTGTTGATTCAGAAGCTACCGAATGTCCTCTAAGTGCGGAGGATATACAAAATATATATGATATATTATATGACTATACTAAAGGTATGCAAGACATTAAAATGGCATATCCAAGAATAGAAACAGTAACACATCACTGGTTTAAAGATCTTGACTTTACTGGAGCGTATGATAAAGCAGAAACAACTATTCCTGTTTCAGCATATGATAGTGAGGATAGTGATATAGTTATCACAGCATTATTAACGAATAAGGAGCATATGATACAAACTAGTCAACCATATGTAATAAAAGGAGATGTTGTAACACTTGATGGAGAAGTGCAAGAAGATTATGATTTAAATACTGTAGAACATGAAGAATTTGGAAAAGGATATGAAGCAAGTAAAAAGTTATTAACAGCAGGATATTATTATGTATATGATGGATCAGAAGCTACGTCAAATGGAATTGTATATAGCAAGTTACTAGAAAATGTTAAAGGCGGAAATATGGTAATGGTAAGAGTGGGCCCACTTGGGAATATTGTGATTGCAAAAGTATTGAATCATAGTGGATCAGTTTTTTCACTGGATAACATGACAATTGCAACTGCAACAGGTGGAGGAGTTAATTGGAATATTGCAGGAGAAGAATTAAGTGCAGCAGGTTGTGCAATACTAAAGATAGGTAACGAGCAAAATACGACAGATGAAGGTGAAGCTGGCGAAGGCGAGGAAGACTTAGGAGAAGATACGCAATATTACGTTTATATACCAGAAGATGTATCATTAAAATATATATCTTCTGCTGAAAGTGAGCAAGGAGCTAAAGAGTCAGCAGAAAGAATTAATGAATTATTAATGGCATTAGGTGTAGGTTCACTAAGAAAACAAGTAAGTTTTGATAATGCAACTTCTGATGGTGATGTTGTAACTTTAACAGCATTCTCAATATTAGAAGGCATGAAAACAGATACAGCACAAACCATATATAGAGAATTAAAGGAATTCCTAATAGACCTAGGATATTATACTAAGGCAGAATTTGAATACTTAAACAATGATGTACTAGAATGGTTCATACCAGATTATATACCAGATGATCCAGTTCATTGGCAACAGAACAAAAATGAAGATGTACTTTTATATGGTGCAATATTATATCCGCAATCTGAGTTTGGTAATTCAGAGGAGACAGAGGATGGAGAAGCAGAAGATGGAGAAACACCAGAAGAAGGTGAATCAGGAGACAACGATCAAGAAGAACCAAGTGAAAATGAAGGTGAAGATGGTGAAGAAGGTGAAGATGCAGAACAGGAATCAGAAGAAGAAAAAATCAGAGAAACAGGTTTCGAACCAGACTTAGATGTAATAGCACCAGGAAATGCTAGAATATTAGAGTATAGCAATGATGCCGAAGATCCGTATATTACCCTAGAATTTGACGGAATAACACAACCAGAAATAGCAATGTTAGATAGATATGTAATGACTATTAAAGGTATAACTGTTAATACTATGCTAACAGATCCAGATGAAGAAGATGAAGAAGAAGATGAAGATGATGAAACTGGAGATGAGGAAACAGAGGATGGAGAGGTTGTTGGAACAAGTATTGATACAATAGTAGAGGAAGGAACAACAATCAAAGCAAAAACAGTAATCGGAAAAACAGGAACAAAGAAAATTCAGGTAATTCTTAAAAATTCTAAAGGTGCAATTCTAAATAATGTTGAAGATTACATGGCACCAGATCCTTTTATTGATATGTCAACTGATATTCAATTATCAAATGATTATAATGTTTTTACAGATAGTAATGAAAATGTTATAAGGGATGTAGAGCAGTTTAAAGAGTTATTCAGTGAGTGTCAAGTTATTGTTGATAATGCAGACGCATTTATGGAAATGCAAGAAACATATAAGGTAAATGCTGTTTTTGCAGCAGCAGTCTGCATGACAGAATCATCAGCAGGAACTAATGGAAATCTTGTAGGAAAGGGATCTGCGAATAGAAATGACACTGGATATCCATATAATATGTTTAGTATAACATATTGGGGAGATAAGGCATTAAGTAAAAAAACCTTTAAATGGACTAATTCAGCGGCAAGTAATTGGATGGCTTATGATAGTTTTGAACAAGCGATTTTAGACTTTGGTAATTACATTGCTAATAGTAGACATTATTTTAATTCAAATAAATATAAAGTATCAGAAATTGCAGCAACGTATTGTCCTCCTGGAGATGAATGGGCTGATGCTGTATCTACTCATATGACAGAAAAATTAAAACTTTTATTGGAAGGTAATTAATATGAAGAAAATAAAGATTATAATATGTTTAATTATAATAATATTGGTGGCTTGTATAGTTATTTTGTTAGCATATAAACCAAAAGAAAAGATAAATATTGTAATAAACGATGTAAATGCAAAACAAAAACTTGAAGTTGAAAATATAATTCTTTTAACACGAACATATACAGGAAATGCTAATATTGAAGGGTTAGGTGACCAATTAAGAAAAATAGCTAATAAATACTTACCAGATGTATATACTCAAACAAAAGATTTAACAAATGAAGAATTGGAATCATATTTCACGAATAATAAAAATGATATTTCGTCAAACTTGTGTATAGATGGGCAAGATGAATTTAAGAAACTGATCGAAAATATAAGAATGATTGATAATATAAATATAAGTAGTGTGGAGATAGACTTATCAGAATATTCAGAAACATCGCAATATGCTAATTTTAAAATTTATTTTAATTGTGCGAATAATCAAAAAATTGCTATGGATACATATCTAAGTATGAAAGAGAGTCAAAGTAAATTAATAAAATTCATTCCAATAATAGAGGAGTAGATTATTATGGTAAAACTACAAAAGTTAGAAAAAACAGATATTATCTTAATAATAATTGTTCTAGTTTTAATAGTGGTAAACCTGGTTATATATTCAAAAAAAATAGGACAACCAAAATATATGATGCAGCAAATAAGTAAAAATATAACTGTTGAACCTGAAAAAAAAGAAGAACAAGAAACAGTAGAAGTACCTAAAACAGAACAAGAAATTATTCTAAAATTATCAACAATGAATGAAAGAGACAGAATGGAATATTATTGTGGAGAATATTTCAAACACTTAGAACATAAAGAATATGATCAAGCATATGCCTTATTATATCCGGAATTTAAGCAAAATTACTTTCCTACTTTAGAAGAGTATGAAACCTATATAAAAAATAACTATCCTAAAAGCTGGGCATTAGAATATGAAGATATAACAAGGCAAGGTAACATATATGTATTGAAACTAAAAATACTTGATATATTAGGAACAAAAGACAATGAAAAATCTCAAAGAATTGTTATTAAAGAAAATAATTATAATGATTTTGTAATATCTTTCCAATTAATAGGAAATAATCAAGAAAGCACTTCAACTACAGAGCAAAATCAAAATACAGATGAAACTATAGATACAAGTAATGTAATGGACAACAGCTCAAAAGATAACACTTAAAGAAGGAGGAAAAAATGGAGTATTGGACACAATTAAGATTAAAAGCGAGTAATTACGTTAGACGTAATAGAAAAAAAATAATCATACTATTAATACTATGGTTAGTAGTGATAGCAGTAGAATACTACTTAAGAAATCACCAAGTGATAACCCTAGATCCTCCTTCTACAACGTATAATCCATATAATACGGTTATGAGTAATGATCAAGAAGTACCAAAAGAATATCAAGAACCAATATCAAATTTGATAGATCAATACTTTAACTATTGTAATAATGGAGAATATGAGAATGCCTATAATTTAATTACAGAAGAATGTAGAAAGAAAAATTATCCAACACTAGAGCAATTTCAGGGATATGTTGATAAAGTTTTTGAAGGAAAAAAGAAAATATATAATATTCAAAGTTATTCAACAGTGGATAATAAATATATTTTTAACATAAGAATATTGGATGATATTTTAGCGAATGGAACCAATGATGGATACTATTATTATGAAGAAAAATTCGTATTGATAGAAGAAAATGGAGAATTTAAACTTTCCATAGCTGAATATATAGGAGATGAAGACCCAGAAATAAGTGTGGAAGATGATAATCTAAAAGTAGAAATAACAAAGAAATCTATAGACTATAAAACAGAAACATATACTTTACAATTAACAAATAAAACAGATAATTACCTTGTTATTTCAGACAATACAATAGCAAATGAGATATCACTATATTTAAATGGAGATGAAAGAGGACCACTAAATATGGAAGTAGCATTTTTTTCGCTAGCTCCTCATAGCAAAAGAACGCAAGAACTACAGTTCACTAAATTTTATGATGAAAAAGTCAATTCAGAAAAATTAATATTTAATAAGGTACGTGTATTAAAAGAATATGATTGGACAAAAGGAACTACTCAAGAGAACCTAGATAATGCGATTGATATATATTCTTTTGAAATACCTATTGTAATTTCCTCCGAAAAATGATATAGTATATAAAAATTCAAATTGGAGGTGAAAACACTAATCCACAGAGTCTATAAAAACATTATAACAAAAAAATAAAAAAGAAAGGAGTTCGTATAATGTTTATATGTTCATTATACGAGGTAAAAAAATGAGCAGAGGTAAAAGATATAATGGAGAGCCTAAACTCAATATGAAAAAAGTTGCATTTGTTGTAATCTTCATTATAATTATAATTGCTTTTATATTTGGTATAAAACAAATATTAAAAGCAGATAAGACTACACTAGCGAAAAAAAATATAGAATTAAACTATTTCACACTATTTTCAAATGGAAACTGGGGTGTAATAAACTCTTATGGAGAAACAGTAATTCAACCAGCAAATGGTGAAATGGTTGTAATTCCAAATAAAACTAAACCAGTATTCATATGTACATATGAAGTAAACTATGTTGACGGATCATATAAAACAAAAGCAATAAATGATAAAAATCAGGAGATATTTACAGGATATGAAAATGTAATGGCAATACAAAATTATGATGAGGATAACAACTTATGGTTTGAAGAAAATCTTTTGAAAGTGCAAAAGAATGGAAAATATGGTTTGATAAACCTAGATGGTGCAGAAGTATTAGCATGTGAATATGATAATATTTCAACATTAAAAGGGATAAAGAACAGTATAATCATAAAAAATGATGGTAAAATTGGTTTAGTAGATTCAAATGGAAAAACAATAATTCCAGCAGAATATGCAGACATTGTGGCTATTGAAGAAGATTGTCAAAATGGTTATATAGTAAAAAATCAAGAATCAAAATTTGGAATAATTAAACCAGATGGACAAATTGCTTTAGAATGTAAGTATAACGATATAAAAAATTTGGTAGACAGTAATAAATACATTGTAAAAGAAAATGATACATGGAAAATTATGGCAGAAGATGGAACAACATATTTAGAAGGTAAAGTAGATAAAGCAGTAGATATGAACAATGGAATTACTATAGTAAATAATGATGGAAAATTCACAGCATATAATAATGAAGGAACTGAGGTTCTTTCAGGAGAATACGAAGATTTAAAAAACTTATTTGATGATAAATATATTGCAAAAAAAGACGGAAAGTATGGAATTATAAGCAGTTCTGGAGAAACAGCAGTAGAATTTAAATATGTAGCAATGGAATATAATACAGTAACTGGTTATATAAAGGCTCAAAATGAAAATCAAACCTATGATTATATAGACAAAAATTTAGCAGTAAAGTTAACAGCAGGGGAAGAAACAATTCTAAATGGTTTTATAAGTGTAAATACTCAGGATGGTGTCAAATATTATAATTACCAGTTAGAAGAGAAAACTAATAAAGATGTTTATACAGCTAATACATTGTTTACTATAAAACAAAATGGTAAATATGGTCTTGTTGATAAAAATGGAAATGTGGTTGTTGATGCAATTTATGATGATGCAACAGAACAAAATGATTATGGATATGTGGCTGTGAAAAAAGATGGTAAATGGGGAGCTATTGATCAGGATGGAAAAGTTGTTGTTGAGCCTAAATATGCGTTAACAAATAATATGGTTGTAGATTTTATTGGAATTTGGCATGTTAGTGCTGATGCAAATGCTAATTATTATACTGATGTGGAGTAGAAATATAAATTTTCACTTTTTATATTGTTGCTAAATAAATATTTTGTGATGTGTGGCAGGGCCTTAATGTTTGGAGGTTTTATGGATTTACTTCTTCGGCTTTGGGGCGAGTTGCCGAGAGAAATAAACTAATAAAAATAAAAATTTTTGAAAATGTAATCTCCGGGTATAACAGTTTCAAAAATTTTTATTATTTTATTTCCCAAAGTGGGGTTGTGTTGTTTTTGTGGAGAGTAATGTTATAGGTATAAAGGAATGTAAATTAGTATGAGTATTGGAAATGGAATTGATATAATTGAGGTAAAAAGAATTCAAGAATGTATTGAAAAACATGGTGAAAATTTTTTGAATAGAGTATTTACGGAGAAGGAAATAGAGTATTGTGAGGGGAAGAATGTTCAAAAGTTTCAATCATATGCAGGGAGGTTTGCGGTTAAAGAGGCCGTGTTTAAGGCTATTTCGAAGCGTATAGAAAATAAATTTTGTGTTGAGTGGAAGGATATAGAAGTGGTAAATGATGAGAATGGAAGACCTTGTGTGAATTTGTATGGGAAAATTAATAAGGAAAATTTACATATTAGTAGTGTAGATGTTAGTATTTCACATATAAAGGAAGTTGCAATTGCAAGTGCAATGGTGCAATTTGGGACAAGTATGTAAGGTTTCGTTTGCCTTGGGTTATAAGAAAGGAAGATAGTATGGAATTGTTTGATAGTCATGCTCATTATGATGATGAGAAGTTTAATGAGGATAGAGAGGATATTTTGAATAAGGTATTTGAATCAGGTGTTACTAAACTTGTGAGTGCTGGATATAGTTTAGAGGGTTCAAAAAAGGCTATTGAACTTGCTAACAAGTATAATTTTATATATGCAACTGTAGGGATTTCTCCTAATGATATTCCAGGGGAAGGTTTAGAAGAGGATGAATTAAAGACAAAATCAGTGGAAGAGAAACAAATGATATTTGCACATAGTATGGAGATTTTTCATGAATATTTACGAGAGATGGAAGAATTAGCAAGAAGTGCGAAAGTTGTGGCTATTGGTGAAATTGGATTAGATTATCATTGGAACACTCAAAATAAGGAATTACAAAAGCAGGTATTTATAGAGCAAATTGAATTAGCAAATAAATTAAGTTTACCAATAGTAATTCATACTAGAGAAGCGGTAATGGACACTTTGGATATTCTAAAAAATGTGAAGAAAACAGTAAAACCAGGGGTGTTTCATTGTTGCCCTTTAAATGTGGAGCTAGTTAAGGAGGCAATTAAAATAGGATTTTATATTTCATTTGCAGGTCCAGTAACTTTTAAGAACTCAAAAAATGCTAGGGAAGTAGTAGATATAGTTCCCCTAGATAAAATTCTAATTGAGACAGATAGCCCATATTTAGCCCCAGAGCCGGTAAGAGGAACTAGAAATGATTCAAGAAATGTAAAGCATATTGTACAAAAGATTGCCGAATACAAAAACATGCCAGTAGAGCTTTTAGCAAAACAAACATATGAAAACACAAAAAGAGTTTTTAATATATGAATTAGGGGATGTTGAAAATGGAACAAGAGTTAATAAAACTTATGATTCAAATTATTGATATGATTGACGCTAATGATTATCAGAGCTATTTTTTTGAGAAAAATCGTTTTCATTTAATTGATAAAGATAGAATGATAGATTTTGAAGCAACAATAGGCAATCATAATTATTATCTAAAAGATAATATAGCGAATAATACATATATTGCAACAAGAAAATATATAGATGATGATGTTTTTATATATCATATTTTTATGCAAAATAGTGCATATAAGAAATATATATCGTTGTTCACAAAAAAGGAGCTAACAGGTTTTATACAGTTAATTTCTGTAGATCAAGAGGGTACTATAATGTGTAAAAATCCTGATTTTATAGGTTTGTTGGATGATAAAGAAGAATTGTTAAAGTATGTTGATGAATATTTTGAGTTTGAGTTAGAAGATGATGAAGATGAAGAAAATTCGTTAGACCATGATTTAGATAATGGGGATATGAATGTAGGAAATTCTCCAGATGAAAAGGTCATGTTAGATTTAAAGGAAGATCTTGACTTTGAATTTATGGATATTGATGATGAGGATGTTTATGTGGATGTGGGTGATAATATGCTGGAAAATGAGTCAGAAGATATTGATGAGGATATAGATTTTGATGATATATCTGAGGATGATGTGGATAGTATGTTTGAGAATGAATTTACTGTTACAGTTAACAAGAAAGAGATAGAGGGGAAGGAGAAAATAAGAATTGTGTCTAATTGTGCGGTAGATACTGTTTTTAGATATGGAGAATTGAAGGAAGTTGCGGTAGTTGCTGAGAATTTGAAAATCTCATTAAGGGATATGGAAATTGAGAGATAGGGGAATTTCATTCTGTTAATGTAGAGTTTTTTAGAAATCCCTAGGGAATGTTGGGGATATGATGGTTGATTTGTAAGTATTTGAGGAAAAAGATAAGAAAATGTAAAATAAACAGGAGGTATATGTTTCCGTAAGGAGCAGGGTTGATTGTGCTGTTTTGGCGTGGTTGACTTTGCTTTTTTTATTGTTAAA
>CANQKT010000012.1 GCA_947624525.1 uncultured Clostridia bacterium
AAAACCTCCTTATGACATTTATATATTATCATAAGAAGGTGTATTTTTAAACTTTACACAAATTTTTCTATATACTCCTAAATACTCCCTAGTATAAGTAAAGAAATTTTTAGGAGTAACTTCATCACTATTATCATATACATAGAATACTTTTCTTAAATATTCTTTAGGAGCTACTTTATTTACTCTCTTAATTGAATTTATAATGCCCCATTTAGCCTTACTAACAGTAATTTCTCTTCTTGCAGAAACAATTTTATATATATCGTTTAGGTTGTTCTCCATTGCTGGATTATTATATGTAATATCAACTGCATCTGAAAGATATTTTGTTCCTTTGGAAGATGGTTTTAATTTTAAATCATTAAACATAACTCTTTTTTTTGTTTCAAAATCATTTGGCAGAGGTACTTGCTTAATGAATTCAGGCAATCTATCATAATCAACAGGTTTTTCGATTATTTCATAAACCTTTGATGTCTTACGAATTTTACTCATCTTTAGTTTATCTCCAGTTATAACAATAATGTTACATTTGTCTTTTTCTTTTGGAATTTGGCTTAAGTAGTCAATAATTTCTAAACCATTCATTTTAGGCATATCTAAGTCTAAAAGTAGAATGTCGGGCTTTTTCTCTAAATATTCCTTTAGAGCTCTTTCGCCATCTGTTGTAAATGAGACAATTTTAATATCTTTATCATTTGTTAGAAACTTCACATAAGTTGAGCCGATGTTAATATCATCTTCGGCAATCATAAGTTTAATCATTGCACATACCTCCGTAAAAATAATAATGTGTTGAAGTAAGCCCTACGAGTGATTTCTAACTGTTTTGAGTATATCACAAAAGAAAGAAATTTACAATAATTAATCAACATAAAAGTGACAAAATTTGCTAATTTTTTAACACTTTTTACTATTTTTTGCTACTTTTTACTAACTTTTACCAATTTTTACTACTTTACAACACGAGCAATTGAAAATGTACTACTATTTATATAGGACAAAAGTCCATAAATTAGAGGTAATATACAAAAAGATAAAAATCTGATTTACAAAAGATAATTGATATATTACTTAACAATTTGTGGGCTTTTTTATTTTTTTATAGGTAATTGCGAAACTATTTTGAAAAATTGAAAGTTGATATTTCAACGATTTTTGACATTCATATATAAAATAATGCAATTTAGCAAACAAATTATGAAAACTAAAATCACAAAAAACGGAGTGCAAATGTCAAAAATTAAAAATGTATTATATTAATATCAAGGGTTATAAGTTTCGCAAATAACAAATTTTTTTAATGAAGGGGTGATGTATATGTAGTAATTGTTGTAACTGAATATAAATAATAGGTGTAATTCAATATTGCCTCTAATCATGTGGACTTTTTCCAA
Source organism: uncultured Clostridia bacterium (assembly GCA_947624525.1). Classification (GTDB taxonomy): domain Bacteria; phylum Bacillota; class Clostridia; order TANB77; family CAG-508; genus CAG-492. Next base: position 1,401 of record CANQKT010000012.1, read on the forward strand.
AATTATTTGATTGGAGGAGTCTGTATGGATTATATAGAATATTCAGACAAAGAAATTGCAAGAGCATTTACTGCATATATGATTAAATTAATAAAACATTCTGCAATTGATTATGTAAGAAAAACAAAAAAATCTCAATATAAAGAGATTTCTTTTAGTGAGGTTATGAATAATAAAGTGTCGTTATCAAGTTGTTTTGTTGATGATGGCACTTTTTATTTGTCTGAAAGAACAATTGAAGAAAAATTTGAAACAGGATTTAAGAAATTAAGTAAAACAGAACAAAACCTAGTTAAGTTATTGAAAGCAAAATCATCTTTAACAGAAATAAGCAAGATTATGAATATTGATATTGAAAGTGTGTATTCACTAAAAAGCAGAACAAAAAAGAAATTTAAGAAATATATGGAGGAAGAGGATTATGAATAACAAAGAATTAGTAATGAATATTAGAAAAGCAGTGAATGGAAATTTAGAGGCAACATTTAAATTAATTTTAGAGTTTGAAAATGTAATAAATCAAGAATGCAAAATAAATGGCAAGTTCAACCAAGATTGTAAAGATTATATAGTAGATAAATTAATATTAAAAATAAAAAAATTTAAAAAAATTTAATTTTTTTTATCAAGGTATGCAATTTTCATCGCCAGTTTGTGTAAAGGGGATTTTAAAAACCACTTTGCACATTGACAACTGAATATATTGGTTACAAGACTTTAACTAATATATATAGCTCCAAGATGGCGAATGTTACTTGAAAAGTAAATAGCGACTAAAACGAGGGAAAAATCAAATGATGGTAGATTTGAACTGGTGATGAAATATATTAGGGATAATGATACTTCGACCTAGCTGAAAAGGGGTCGCTCTGCGAAAGGACAGAGAGGTGCAATTCCTATGTGAAAAAATACTAATTTCACTTGTAATCAGTAATAAAAAATAAAAATATTTAATATGTTTAGAGGGGGAGTGAAATTAGTATGAATGTTGTTGATAAAGAGATTATTAGTGTTGATGGGAAGAATTATACAGTTATAACACAGACAAAAGATAATAGAGATGTCGAAGAAATTTATAATATTCTAGCAAGATATGCTCTTGAGATGATAAATGAAAGAGGATAACAATTTTTTACAAATCGGTTTGGATTTTGAAAAAATATAATATATAATTACATTGTAAAAGATGTGTTGTTATTCTCTAGAAAGGGGGACATCAAATATGTCAAGCATAAACTATAGAGTAGCAGGATATCTAAGATTATCAAGAGAGGATGGAGATAAAGAAGAAAGTAATAGTATAGGAAGTCAAAGAGAAATTATCTCTCAAAAATTAAGAGAATTAGGAAACGAATTTAATTTAGTAGATTTTTATATTGATGATGGTTATACAGGATTAAACACAGATAGACCAGAATTTCAAAGAATGATGAAAGATATTGAAAAAGGTTTGGTAAATACAATTATTACAAAAGACTTATCAAGACTTTCAAGAAATAGCTACGAGGCAAATTTCTATTTAGAGAAGTATTTTTTGGAAAACAGTATAAGATATATTTCAGTTTTAGACCATATTGATACTTATGAAAATAATTCTAATAATGATATGATTCCATTTAAAACTTTAATAAATGATTGGTACAGTAAAGATATTTCAAAAAAAGTTAGAGGTGGAGTTTGGGCAAGAAAAGATAAAGGATTGTTTCTTGGAGCATTAGCCCCTTATGGTTATATAAAAGATTCAAAAGATAAAAATCATTTAATAATTGAGCCAGAAAGGGCAAGAATTGTAAAAATGATATTTACACTTTATGATAATGGAATGAGAATTGTTGATATAGCCAAGAAATTACAACAAGAAAAAGTATTTTGCCCTGGATATTATGATTATGGAGGTTGTAGAAATGGTAATATTTATGGTTGGCGTTCAGAAAGTGTAAGAAGAATACTATCAAGCCAATATTATATTGGACATACTGAATATGGAAAGAAACTTAATCTAAGCTATAAATCTAAAAAAGTGAAATTAATTCCTAAACAAGAGTGGAAAATATGTAAAAATACTCACGAGCCAATTATAGATTTAGAAACATTTAATAGAGTACAAAATAAATTAAGTCTTTTAAAGAAAACAAAACATAAGAAATTTTATTGGGCTTTAAATGGTTTAGTTTTTTGTAAAGAATGTGGAAGTAAGATGGTGCTAAAAGTTAAGAGAGATAAAAACGGAAATATCAAAAGTAAAATAATAGTATGTGTTGATTCTTTAAAACAAAAGGATAAATTAGACTGCAAAAGAAGAAGTAAATCTATTAAAGAAGAAGATTTAAGAAAAGTTGTTGTTGAGAGTGTTAATAAAAAAATAAACAATATTATAAATAATGACAAATTAGAAAAAATAACAATGAATGAATATAAAAATTCAACTACAGATGTTTTAGATAGAAAAATTGAACTATTAAAACAGAAATTATCAAAAACAGAAAATGCAATTAATTCATTATATGATGATTATTCTACTGGATTAATTGAAGAAGAAGATTACAGAAGATTTTACAAAAGTGAAGTAGATAGAAGGAATACATATAAATCAGAAATAAGCAAATTATTAAATGAAAAAAATGATAAGAAAACATTAACAAAAGAAGAATTGTTGGCAATTGTAGCTAGATTAAAAAATATAGAAGAATGGACATCTGAAAAATTATCTGAGCTTATATATAATATTGAAATTGATATGGAAAATAACATATATATAAATTACAGATATGATGTAATAGGTAGGTTATAATGAAACAATATAAAGCAGGAATTTATTTAAGATTATCAAAAGAAGACGATAGACCTAATAATAGTATATCAGCACAAAGAGATATTACATTAGGGTATGCAAAGAAAAAAGGCTTTTCAGTTGTTAAAGAATATATAGATAATGGTTGGTCTGGCATTTTAGATTCAAGACCTGCATTAAACGAAATGATTGTTGATGTTTTAAGAAAAAAGATAAATATGCTTATTGTAAAAGATTTATCAAGACTTACAAGAGATAAAAATAAAACAGGATATTATACAGAAATATTTTTTCCAGATAATGATATAAGATTTATTTCGGTAAATGATTATATTGACAGTGGGGATAGATATGAGATTGATGACAGTATAATGCTAAGAGGGATTGTAAATGAGTCATATTTGAAAGATATGTCGCATAAAATAAAATCAGTAATAAATAATATGAAAGAACAAGGAATGTATGTTCAACATTTTACACCTTATGGATATAAGAAAAGTGATGTTGAAAAACATAAATTAGTTTTTGATGAAAATGTAGCCAGTAATGTAAGATTGATTTTTGATATGTATGTAAATGGTTATTCACAAATGCAAATAGCAAAAGAATTAACTAAAAGAGGAGTTGATACAGCTAAAAAATATAAAGGGCAGAATGTAAAAGTTAACGAATGGCGAAGTGATAGTATTAGTAGAATTTTAAAAGATCCAGTTTATACAGGAGCATTAGTAATTAACAAATATCAAACAGATTATAAAACTAAAAAAGAAAAATTAACTAAAAGAGAAGATTGGATTTTAAAAGAAAATGCTCACGAGCCTATTATTGATAAAGAAACTTTTGATATGGTACAAGCGATGCTAGATAAGAAATTTCACAAGCCTACAACTAAATATGAATATCTTTTAAGAGATTTAGTTTATTGTGGACATTGTGGAGCTAAAATGCAATATAAAAGTAGAGCTAGAACAAAGATAAGGAATAAAAGATTAGAACAACCACAATTTTCTTGGTATTATAAATGTAGAATGGTTTATAGCTTCCCAAGTATTTGTGATAAGGGACATACTATTACTGAAAAAGCATTAAATGAAATTGTAATTCATTCTCTAAATGAAAGATTAAAAGGAATAAGTATAGAAAAAGGTACAAATAAAATAATTAATGAGTATAAGAAAAAAGATGAAAAATATATTTCATTATTAAAATATCAAAGTATGAAACAGAAAATTCAAAATGATATTAGTTCTTTGTATAACAAAAAGTTAGAACAGAGTATTGCTCCAGATGAATTTAAAGAAAAATATCAAATTTTAAAAGATAAAGAAAAAGAAATTGATAATAAATTAAAAGAATTAGAGAACAATAATAAAAGTAGAATATCAGATGAAAAAATAATGGAGATAATAAACCAATTTAAAAGTGCAGAAAATTTTAATAATGAAATTATGAAATTGTTAATAAATAAAATAGAGGTTTTTGAAGATAAAATAGTTAATATTATCTTCAATTTTTAAAAGAAGATTGAGGTTAAAAAAAATATACCATCAGATGAAGGGGCTGAAAGTAGTAATGGAACAACAGAGGCTGAAACAAATTTAAAAATAGCTTTAAAGGTTCAAAATTTATTGGAGCAAAGTGGAGCAACAGTAATTTTAACAAGATCAGATGAAAATGCTATTTATGACATAGATAGCAAGACATTAAAACAAAAAAAGATTTCAGATATACATAACAGAGTAAAAATCGGAAATGAAAGTTCTGCAGATATTTTTGTATCAATTCATTTAAATAAAATTCCACAACAGCAATATTATGGTTGGCAAACTTTTTATCAGGAAGGAAATGAAAACAGTATAAATTTAGCCAAAAGCATCCAAAGCAATTTAAATGATGCTATTCAAAAAGAAAATAAAAGAGTTGCTATGAAGATTGACAATATATATATAATGAAGAATGTTGAAATTCCAACAACAATAGTTGAATGTGGATTTTTATCAAATCCTGAGGAGGAGCAGTTGTTACTTACTGATGAATATCAAGATAAACTTGCTTGGGGAATTTATAATGGAATTATGGATTACTTTAATGGTAATTAAAATATTTTACTAAATAATAAAAGTATTTAATTTAGCTATAAAATTAGTAAATAATATAAATTTTCAAGGATATTTTATCAACTGGAAATTTCTTCCATGTATCTAAAATTTGCATTTGGAGAAAATATATGTTATAATAACTAAAGCTTGTTAGAAACAAAGGAAGGTGACTTATATTTTAAGAAAAAAAATAATATATCATTCAAAAAGAACTTTTAAATGTATAAGCTTATTTTTTATTTTATTAATAAGTATAATAGCAATAATTGCTTTTAAATACAAACCCACTTATGCGGTTACAATTTCAGGAGAAGTTATAGGGTATGTAAGTGATAAAGTAGATTTAGAAAAAAGAATTAAGGATGAAATTCTAGCACATACTGGAAATGTTGCATTTGTAACCATAAATCAATTTCCAGAATATGATTTACAACTTCTAAATAGATCAACAAAAACTAATGAAGACGAAATTGTAAATTTATTAAAGAAAAATGCAGAAATAACATATAGATATTATGCAGTTACTTATAATGATGAAGTAAAGGGTTATGTTAATACATTAGAAGAAGCGGAACAATTTGTTGCTAATTTAAAAGCAGAGTATGCAGGTGATTTAGATTTAAATTTAGGAATTAATGAATATTACACAGTGAATGTTGATGATGCGAAAAATATAGAGGCAAATTCAGATATCACTGTAGCTAAAGAAGAAATAGAATCAATGGTAGATGAATATATTGATAAAGAATCAAGAACTGTAAATGGCATATATTTAGCTGTTACACCTATTTCGGGTAGAATTACATCTAGATTTGCTGCTATAGAAAATGTTCGTTCAGGTGCACATACAGGTTTAGACATAGCTGCTCCAAATGGAACAAAAATACAAGCTGCTGCAGGGGGAACAATTACTCATGCTTCACCGATGGGAACATATGGTAATCTAGTAATAGTATCACATGGTAATGGTGTTGAAACTTATTATGCTCATTGTAGTAAAATACTTGTAAGTGTTGGTCAAACGGTTTCAGAAGGTGATACAATTGCATTAGTTGGTTCAACAGGGAATTCAACAGGTAACCATTTGCATTTTGAAATTAGAATAAATGGAAAAGCTATAAACCCACAAAAATATTTGTACAGAAATAATTAAGAGTGTTTTAGTTACTTGTAGAGAATTATATACTTAGTTATTTATATTAAAGAAAAATTTAAAAAAGATAATCATATGGGACATGTATTGCATTATTTGCTAATGTATATATGTCCTATTATATATATAAAAAAGCAACCTCGATAGGTTGCTTTAACTGAAAATAAAAGGGGATGTTTTATTTTTTATGTTAGCAACTGGAGTAATCTTGTTACTAACTTACTTATAATATACCAATATATTTTGTCCATTGTGTGAATTATTTGTGATTTATTAAAAAAATATAAAAAATTTATATTAATAATTTAACATAAAAACACAATTTTTAAAAATCAACATAATATATAGCATAATAATTTACAGAAAGGGTGAAAGATATGATATCATACATAATAGAAGGCCGGAAAGAAGTTACATGGTGAAGTAAATATATCAGGTTCAAAAAATGCATCACTTCCCATTATAGCTGCAACAATTCTAAATTCGGATGTAACTAAACTATATAATATTCCAAAAATTCAAGACACAAAAATAACTTTAGAAATATTAAAAATACTAGGATGCAAGATTAAAAGAGATAATAGCAAAATAGAAATTAATTCTAAGTATATAAACAAAACAGAAATTCCAGATAATTTAATGAGGCAGATGAGGTCGACAGTTGTGTTAGCTGGTGCTATTTTAGGAAGATTTAAAAAGGTAACATTCTCATATCCGGGGGGTTATGATATTTTATTGATACAAAAAAATTTTTTCTTTGATGGTATAATTTAGCATTTAACATAATATATATTAAAATAAATAATATTTTTTTTATTATTTTAATCGTTGCAATATATTTTTTATTGCGAGTACCTTGAAAATTGAATTATGAAGGGAGGAAATCAATATACCTATAGAAGGTCAGAAGGTTTGGACAATTATGTAAGACAATATTAAATAAGTCAAGCAAAATAGGAATTAGGAGGAAATATATGAGCAATAATAAGAAATTTGAGCAAATTAGAACTCATAACACACAAGTATGTCAACCTAGTTCAGTTAGTTCTGAACGGAAAAAAAACTATCTTAAAGTAAGGAAAATCCTAAAAGCAATTCTCAACATAATTTCAATTGTACTGTTTTTCGGAGGCATTGCAGGCATGTGTTGGCTAGATGTTACAGGAAACACTAAAATTCTTTGTTTTACATCAGAACAAATGATTTGTGGGATCTTTTCAGGTCTCATAATGTTTCTAACAGTAGAATGTTTGTCTTCGATTGATTACGATTAAACAAGAGAACATCTTAGAATAGGATCTCAAAAGTAAAATTCCAGTGATAAATTCACTGGAATTTTTACGTTTGAGATCCTATTTAAAGAAATCATTTTTACTAGATATACAGTAATAAGTACAAACACTAATATAATATAATTTAGATTATAGAAGGTAGGGTGAGAAATTTGGAAAACAATAATATAGAACTTAAAAATAAAATTAAAAAGAATATAAATAAATTACCGTTTTCATTATTCCTTTGTCCAAAAAGTCCAACTGTGGAAGTAACCGATTATAAAGAAATATTTGCAGATATTATTTTAAATAGAATACAAGAAAAATACAAAAACTGAACAAAATTTCGTAAAAAATATTGAAAAAAAGCTAAAAATATGATATAAATAATTACAATATAAGCTCCTAAAAAATTATCAAGGAAGCGTGGTGGAGGTATATAGAATATGCAAAAAACAAACAACGAGAAAAGAGTTGTAATTTATTGCAGGGAAAGTAGAGATGATTATGGAGAAAATTATGAAAGAATAGAAACACAAAGAGATTTATTAGTAAAATATTGCAAAACACATGGCTATACAAATATCGTAGATATAATAATGGATGATGATAAGAGTGGAACAGATTTTAGAAGATTTGAGGATATAAAGTATAAAGCAAAAAATAAAGAGATAGATGTAATAATTTTCAAAAATTCAGCTAGACTGGGAAGAAATCAAAAAGAAGCGCTTAACTTTGTAGAATATCTAGAAGAACAAAAGGTAGAAATAATATTTGAAGATGAACAATATAATGAGGAAATGTTTGGCTTATATGCGTGGTTTAATGAAAGAAGAGCACGAGATGATAGTAAAAATATAAGAAGGAATTTAAGACATAAAATTGAAGAAGGAAATTTATTGGTAAAAGCAATTTATGGATATGATAAAGATGGAAAGCATTTAGTAATTAATAAAGAAACGGCACCAATTGTACAAGAAATATTTGATTTATATCTTAGGGGATGGGGATATAAGAGAATATCTACATATCTTAATAAAAAAGGAGTACCAACACCGTCTCAAGCAAGAAACTATACAAATGCAAAAAAAACCGATAATTGGAAAGCTCAACACATAGTTAGAATTCTAGATGATAGAAGATATATAGGTGATTATGTAGGAGGTCATACAGAAAAGTTAAGTTTTAAATCAAAAAAAACAAGGCTTAAAAATCAAGAAGAATGGATAGTGATAGAAAATCATCATGAGCCAATTATAGACAGGGAAACCTTTGAAAAGGTAAAAGAAATTAGGAATATAAGAAAAAAAAGTGAATACAATAATGGTCTTAGATATACAGATGTTTCAAATAATTTATATTCAGGATTATTGTACTGTGGAAAATGTGGAACACAAATGTATAAAAGAAAAGGAACAATAGGCGCTAAAATAAGACCAGATAGTTATTTATGTAAAAAATATTGTATTGAAGGTGCAATAAAAGAAAATGGAAAAAATAATTATGGTTGTATGTCTCACAGAATTAGAATCGATTATTTAAATAAAATAATAAATTCGTATATTGAAAATCTAATTGAAAATCCAAAACTAAAAAAATATTTAATAAATAACGTAGAAATAGACACAAATAGAATTAAACTCGAATTATCCTTAAATAACTCAAAACAGAAAATAATACAACTACGAAAAAAATATAATCAAATTTATGAAGACAAATTAAACAATTTAATACCCAATTTTTTATTTAAAGAGAAACAAATTGAATTAGAGAAGAAAATAAAAATGGAAGAGATAAAAGAACAAGAAATAGCTGAAAAATTAATTGATATAAAGGATCAAGAAAATAAAGAAAAACTTATTTACGAAGTAATAGAAGATATTAAAGAAAATGGACTGACTAAAGAAGAACTTTCAAGGTTATTTAATAAAATAATAATTTATAATCCAAAAGAAATAACAAAACAAGAAAAAGACTTGTATAACCTAAACGATATGATGTATAATGAATTGTATGAAAATGGAGGCTTGACCTTTCACTTAAAATTTATGTATCCACAAACTATCACAAACAGGAGGATGTGAAATTGGTTCAAGACCAATAGACTTACATTTAGCAGCATTCAGAAAAATGGGAATTCAAATTGAGGAAACAGCTGGATTTATTAAATGTAGCTGTGATAGAATAATTGCAACAGATATAAATTTAGATTTTCCAAGCGTGGGAGCAACAGAAAATATTATATTAGCGGCAACACTTGCAGAGGGAACCACCGTGATTAATAATGCGGCAATGGAACCAGAAATTGTCGATTTAGCTAATTGTTTAAATAGGATGGGAGCAAAGATTCAAGGTGCTGGAACTAATATAATAAAGATTACAGGTGTAAAGAAATTAAAAGGTACAGGATATAAAGTTATGCCAGATAGAATAGAAGTTGGAACATTTTTATGTGCTACAGCAATTACTGGGGGAAAAGTAAAAATAAACAATGTTATTCCAGAACATATTGTACCTGTAATTCACAAGTTACAAGAGACTGGATGCAATATAGATGTTGAAAAAAATTATGTAATAATTGAAGCACCAAAAAAATTAAAGGCAATAGAAATAAAAACAATGCCATATCCAGGTTTTCCAACAGACTTACAGCAAATTTTTGGCTCAATGTTAACAGTAGCGAAAGGAACATCAATAATTGTAGAAAATATATTTGAAAATAGATTCAAATATATCAGTGAATTAATAAGAATGGGAGCCAAAATAACAATTGAAGGAAAAACAGCAGTGATAACTGGAAAGAGAAGACTAACAGGAGCAACGCTTCAAGGAAGTGACTTAAGAGGTGGAGCAGGTCTAGTAATTGCTGGGTTAGTAGCTAAAGGAACAACAAAGGTTGAAAATATAGAATATGTTTTAAGAGGATATGAAAATTTGGATGATAAATTAAATATGCTAGGTGCTAATATAAAAAAAGTAGGTGAATAAAGTGTCTAAAAATGAAAGAAGAAGAACAATAGTATATTCAAATGTTAATAAAAAGGCAGATTCAAAATCTGCCTCTAGAAATAATGATGTTATAGATTTAGATAATGAAATTGTTATTGGTTTAGCTAGTTTTCCGCCTCCACAAAATGGAAATAAACAGAAGGAAAACAAACAGAAAAAGAGAAGTTTATCTAAAAATAAAAAGAATGGACAAGCAAGTAAAAAAATTAATAATGATATTTTAGGTAAAGAATTAAAAAAACAAGCTAACAAATCAAATACCAAAGTAAGTAATAAAAATACTAGTAAGCAGGTGGCAAATAATAAAGAAAGTGTGAACAAAACAAAAATGACAATGGAGGAAAAAATAAGAAGGAAAAAAATAAAAATACTAAAAAGAATGAGTGTGGTTATTTTAATGTTTGTTCTTCTTATATGTGGTCTAGTATATTTCTTTTTATCACCGATTTTTAATGTTAAGTCAATAGAAGTAACAAACAATAATTATATAACCAAGGAACAAATAATCAATTCATCAGGAATTAAAATGAATGAAAACATGTTCAAATTTTCGAAAAAAGAAGTCAAAAATAATATATTGTCAAATCCGTATATAGAAGATGTAAAAGTTAGTAGAAATATATTTAACGACAAAATCGAAATTGATATAAAGGAAAGAACAGCAACCTTAATGTTAGAATATGGTAATTCATATGTATACATAAATAATCAAGGATATATTCTAGAGATATCAACTGTAAAATTAGATTCTCCAATATTAAAAGGATATGTGACACCATTAGAACAGGTTAAACCTGGAAATAGGTTAAATAAAGGCGATTTAGAAAGATTGGAAACAGTATTACAAATAATAGAAGCGGCTAATTCTAATGATTTAGGTCAATTAATAACACAGATAGATATAAAAGACACAAATGATTATATAATGGTCTTAGAGTCTGAAGATAAAACAGTTTATTTAGGAGATTGTTCAAATTTATCAACACAAATGCTATATGTAAAAGATATGGTAACAAGATCAAAAGGTGTTGAAGCTGAATTTTTTGTAGATATGGATTTAAACACTGGAAGACCTGTATTTAGAGAAAAAGTTTAAGTAAATATAATTGAAATTGAGAAAGGAGATATGCATAGTGAAAAATTGGAAGATTGCTTTGACTTTAGGTATTTTATGTTGTTTATTAACTTTAGCAATATGCATACAATTAAAAACAGTAGATAACACAAATACAACATTATCTACAACTCTAACTGGTAATGAATTAAGAGATCAAGTCTTAAAGTGGAAAGAAAAATATGATAATGCAACCAAAGAACTAGAGGCTTCTGAACAAAAATTAGAAGCAATAAGATTACAGTCTACACAAAATGATGAAAACTCAATCTATAAAGAAGAAGAAATAAAACTAGACAACACATTATTAGGTTTAACAAATGTAACCGGAGATGGAATAGTAATTACACTAAAAGATAATAACAATATAAAAAGAGCAAATATAAGTCCACTAGATAATATAGAACTTTATTTGGTTCATGCAGGAGATTTAGTAGAAGTAGTGAATGCATTACGAAATGCGGGAGCGGAAGCTATATCAATAAATAATCAAAGAATAACAAACTTTACCTCTATATACTGTGCTGGAAATGTTGTAGTTGTTAATGGAGAAAAAATAAGCTCTCCAGTAGAAATAAAAGCCATAGGGTCACCAGAACTTTTATATGGTTCTATAAGAATTCCAGGAGGTTACCTAGAGTTACTAGAAGAAACTGGAGTAATAGTAGATGTAAAAAAAGTAGAAAATATTACTATTAATAAATATGATGGAATAATTAATACACAATATATGAAAAGTGAATAATTAAAGAGGTGTTGAAATGAAGAAAGATAAAATAATAATTTCTATTATAGTTTTTTTCGTATCAATAATGCTTGCATCATCAATGTCTATTCAATTTAGAACTGTAGAAAAAACAAATTCTATGGGAATTGAGAGCATGAGGGAAAATGAATTAAGACAAGAAATATTAGATTGGAAAACAAAATATAGTGAAGTTGACGAAAAAATTCAATCTGATAATGAAAAGATAGAAGAATATGAAAACACTATTCAAAATAATCAACAATCATCAGAATTGTTAGAGGAGGAATTAAAAGAATACAATATGTTGGTTGGCAAAACAAATGTAGTAGGTGAAGGTCTAATACTCAAATTAACAGATACTTCAGAACAGTCTTTTTCAGCAAGTAATTTAATATATTTAGTAAATGAATTAAAGTATGCAGGAGCAGAAGCTATTTCAATTAATGAGCAAAGAATAATAAATAGTACAGATATAGTTTCAATAAATAATAACCAATATATTTTAGTTAATGGAGAAAGAATAGTTAGCCCATATGAGGTAAAAGTTATAGGTAATAAGGATGAGTTAGATAAAATTCTTAATTTTCAGGATGATGGTTTTATACCTTATTATAAAGGTAGAGGATATACTTTGGACATGAGTTATCAGTCTAATATAAAAATACCCGCATATAACAAGGAAATAACCTTGAAATACATAAAGAGGGAGGAATAATTATATTATGATTTTTATAGCAATAATTTTAGGATGTATTATAGGTATAGTAGTAGGAAATTTTGCACCAATAATTTCATATACATATTCTAGCTATTTAGCAATAGCAATAATAGCTTCGTTAGATTCAGTATTTGGAGGAGTAGCATCTTCATTAAATAAAAAATTTGACATGGGAATATTCCTTTCTGGTTTTTTTGGCAATGCAATTTTGGCAATTTTACTTGCTTATTTAGGAGAAAGACTAAATGTTGATATATACTTAGTAGCAATATTTGTATTTGTAAGCAGAATGTTTAATAATTTAGCAATTATACGTAGATATTACATAGAAAAATTTAGAAATAGAAAAAAGAAAAATGTTGAAATAACAGAAAATAATACAAAATAAAACATTATTACAAAACTGTTACGAAAATATTACAAAAATATAACAAATTCTATTGACTTTTTTTCAGAAATATAATATTCTTACTAAGAAATAAACTAGTAATAAAAATGCATGAAAAATGGAGGAGTTAACTTTGGCTATAGGAGATGTAATTGTAGGAATAGATATAGGCACTTCTAAAGTAAGCCTTATCATTGGAGAAGTTAATAATTTTAATCAAGTAGAAATACTATGTAGTACAAATCAACCTTGTAATGGAATAAAAAAAGGAAAAATAATAGATGAAAATGAAGTAACTAATGCCATAACAAAAGTTGTTGCTGATGCAGAAGCAGATACGAATTTGAAAATTAATTCAGCATATTTAACTATACATGGCAAATATGTAACTATAGTTCAAAATAGTGTCATAAAGGAAGTTAAAGATAAATATTCGGGTATTACGGTAAAAGATGTTTCTTCGGCAATAATGCAAGCAAAGGATATAGATATTCCAGAAGGAATGAGTATTATAGATGTAGTGGCAGATAAATTCATATTAGACGATGGAAAACCCGTATCAGATCCAATAGGAAATTTCAGTTCAAAGTTCACATTAAAGTCACAGGTAATTTTAGCAGATAAGGAGTACATGAGGCAATTAATTGGAATATTTAAGAAATGTAATTTAGATATAGATGGTTTAGTACCTATTGCACTAGCGGAAAGAAATTTAGTACTTGATACACACGAACTAACAGACAATGTAATGATTTTAGATGTAGGAGCAGGCAACACAGATATAGGAGTATTTGAAGGTTCAGAGTTTATATATACAAACACAATACCACTTGGTGGAGATAATATAACTAATGATATAGCTCTTGTTCTAAATATATCTTTAGATGAGGCTGATAAGTTGAAAAAACAATATGGTCTAGCGATGAAGTCTTATATAGATAATGATAATGAGATATTGTTAACAACTTGCAAAGAGGAACAATCTAGTAGAGTAATAAAAAGTTCAGAATTAATAGAAATAATAGAAGCAAGAATTGAAGAAATATTCACATTAATAAATAGAGATATAACAATGCACGGCATAAAATCTAGAATAAATAATGTTATATTAACAGGTCAAGGAATAACAAACATAAGTAAAAGTGATGTAGCAGGGAAAGTGGTATTAAATATACCAGTAAAAATATCAACAGGAAGAGGAATTAGTACTGTAAGGCCAGGTTATAGAACAGTATATTCTCTAGTAAGGTACGTAGCATCAAGACAGTTTGCAAAAAATGTTTCTAGTAATATAGATACAGTTGAACCAAAGAAAACTATCTTTAAGGATATATTAGAAAAAGTGAAAGACTTTTTCTACTCATAGAAGGAGATATGGCTATAAATATATAGTCAAAAAGGATGTTATTAATTTTTAAAATATAAATTAAAATAGGGAGGAAGAACAAAATGATAATGGATGGCATGGAAGAAAGTGGACTAATGATAGACGGAACAGCAACTATTAAAGTTATAGGTGTTGGTGGCGGTGGAACAAACGCTGTCAACAGAATGGTTGATTCTGGAATTAGAGGAGTTGAATTTGTTGCAGTAAATACAGATAGACAAGCTCTATTATTATCAAAAGCTGCATCAAAAATTCAAATAGGAGAAAAAATAACAAGGGGATTAGGAGCAGGAGCTAACCCTGACATAGGAGCTCAAGCAGCAGAAGAAAGCAAATCAGAAATAACAGAAGCCTTACGTGGAGCAGACATGGTATTTGTTACAGCTGGAATGGGTGGTGGAACAGGTACAGGTGCAGCACCAATAGTAGCAGCTTGTGCAAAGGAAATGGGAATATTAACAATAGGAGTTGTTACAAAACCATTTACTTTTGAAGGTAAAAAAAGATTATCACAAGCAGACAGAGGAATTGAAAGTTTAAAAAGTAAAGTTGATACATTAGTAGTAATTCCTAATGACAAATTGTTACAAGTTATAGACAGAAAAACCTCAATAGTAGAAGCTTTCAAAATGGCTGATGATGTATTAAGACAAGGTGTTCAAGGTATATCAGATTTGATTGCTGTTCCAGGTCTTGTAAACTTAGACTTTGCAGATGTTAAAACAATAATGCTAAATACAGGAATGGCACATATGGGTATAGGAAGAGCGTCAGGAGAATCAAGAGCAGAAGAAGCTGCAAAACAAGCTGTACAAAGCCCAATGCTAGAAACATCAATAGAAGGAGCAAGAGGTGTTATCATCAATATTACAGGAGGAACAAACTTAGGATTACATGAAGTTAATACAGCAGCTGAATTAGTTCAAAGAAGTGTTGATCCAGAAGCTAACATTATCTTTGGTGCAGTTATAGATGAAACTCTAGAAGAAGACATAGTAATCACAGTTATTGCTACAGGTTTTGAAGATGAAGACAAAAACAAGATGAATTCAATTCCTGTAAGTCAAATTGTAGATAAAGCATGGGAACAAACAATAAAGGCCAATCCAGCACCAGCAGAAAGTACTACAAATCAGGCAAGTGATTTAGATATTCCTTCATTCTTAAGAAAAAATAAAGCAGGAAATAAATAAAACGGTCTAAATAAATCTAATTTGAATACATAATATTATATAAGAAAAGAAATAATCTACTTTTGTAGATTATTTCTTTTTTTTGACTCCACAATTTGACAGGCTTTTTATAGATATGGTGATACAATATGCACAGTCTGAAAACTATTTTTATATTATTAAAGCTTACAGTTAACAATAAAAAATACACAGAAGTATTATGAATTGCCAACAATGCAGGAGGATGTCAATGACAATATATTTAGACATTGTTTTTTTTGAAAACGTTTTTATGAATTACATAATTATATTTGCAACAGGAGTAGTAATAAAAAATGATATTAAAAAAATAAGAATATTGTTAGGAAGTTGCATAGGAGCTGTATACACTATTGTAATGTATCTAAACATAATTCCAATATATTCTAATTTCATAATGAAACTAATATTATCATTTGCAATAGTTTACATATCATTTAAACCGAAAACATTTAAGAAATTTATAAAGGATTTAATCATTTTCTATTTAGTTTCTTTTGTTTTTGGAGGGTGTGTATTTGCTTTAATGTATTTTCTAAAACCACAAATGGCACAAATAAAAAATGGAGTTTTTGTTGGTGCATATCCTCTAAAAGTGGCTCTAATTGGAGGAATAATTGCCTATGCTATTATTCAAATTAGTTTTAAAATAGTAAAAATGAAATTAACCAAAAAGGATATGATATATAGAGTAGAAATTATAATTAATGGAAAAACAATTAGTATAAAAGGATTGTTAGATACAGGAAATTCACTCAAAGATCCTATTAGTGGCTTTCCAGTAATAGTTGTTGAACATAAAAGTTTGTATTCAGTTATACCTGAAAAGGTTTTAAATAATATAAATAAAATAATAGGAGGTGAAACAGATGAATTAATTGAAGATAGCCAATTTAATGAAATTATATCAAGATTTAGAATGATTCCATTTTCTTCAATCGGAAAACAAAATGGATTATTATTAGGTGTAAAGGCAGATAGTGTAAATATTATATTAGATGAAAAAATGAAAAGTAATAACAAAGTAATAATAGGAATTTATGATAAGTCTTTTACAAAAAATGGAATGTATTCAGCCATATTCGGATTGGATATGTTAGAAGGAGGCAATTTAAATGAACGTATTGCAAAGGTTAAAGTATAGTATAAACAGTATTTATGCTAAATATATAAATAAAACGGAAGAAATAGAAGACTTTTCTATCTTCTATGTAGGTGGTAGTCAAACTCTTCCACCACCCTTAAAGCCAGAGGAAGAGGAGGAAGCACTTGAAAAACTTGCAAAGGGAGATATGAGTATAAAACAACTACTTGTGGAAAGAAATCTAAGACTGGTTGTGTACATAGCAAAGAAGTTTGAAAATACTGGTATAGGTATAGAAGATCTAATATCCATTGGTACAATAGGACTAATGAAATCTATAAACACTTTTAATACTGATAAGAAAATTAAACTTGCAACATATGCATCAAGGTGTATCGAAAATGAAATATTAATGTTTTTAAGAAGAAGTAATAGAATAAAGACAGAAGTTTCTATTGATGAACCATTGAATCAAGATGGAGATGGAAATGAATTATTACTTTCAGATATACTAGGAACTGAGGCAGATATTACTTCTAGAAGAATAGAAGATGAAGTGGATAAGAAATTATTGCATGCATCAATAGAGAAATTAAATCAAAGAGAAAGGAATATAATGGAATTAAGGTTTCGGTTTTCGGAAACTGTGATGGAATGGAAAAAACGCAAAAGGAAGTGGCCGATATGTTGGGAATTTCACAGAGTTATATTTCGAGATTAGAAAAGAAAATCATTAATAAGATGAAAAAGGATATTATTAGTAAAACTGGATAAGATAACTGTAACATATGTTATAGCTTAGATGCTTAGAAGTCTCATAATTTAGCCATTATAATATTTTGCCGATAAAAATAAATTTACATAATATTGATTTTCAAATTCAAGTGTGGTATAATGGTAAACAGTTGTTGTAATTTACAAATAAGGGGGAATAGTAATATATGAGTAAAAAAGCTCAAATTACTATCCTATTTATAATAATGATAATTATTGGTATAATTTTTAAATATGTTTATAAAGCAAATGATTATTTCGATTATAAATATGGTTTAGTAAATACAACAAATGATGAAAATATTGAAAATACATTAGATAAAAATGAAAGTGAAGAAAACTATTTAGAAAATATTAATGAAGTTTTAGACTTAACAAATCTATATAGAAATGAAGTAGGATTAAATCAATTATCCCTGGATGAGAATTTATGTGAAGCTGCAACTGTTAGAGCATCAGAAATGGCAGTCGCCAATAATTTATCACATACAAGACCTGATGGTGAAAAATGCTTTGTAGTCTTAGATGATTTAGGAATAAACTATGTTTGTGCTGCAGAAAACATTGCAGATGGTTTTACAAGTTCTGAAACAGTATGTGATGCTTGGAAAAACTCAGAAGGACATTATAAAAACATAATATGTAACAAGTACAATAAAATAGGTATTGGATTAGCCAAAAGTACCGAAGGAAAATACTACTGGGCTCAAATTTTTTCTAATTAAATTTATAGGTAATTCAATTAAAAGAATAACTAATTTAAAAAAATAACTAGTATAAAGAAACCTTATTTTGGAAATAATGTAAGTAACATTTAAATCCAAAGGAGGTTTTTTATTTTGATAAACAAGGTTGAAATAGCTGGAGTAAATACAGCTAAATTACCTGTGCTATCAAATGAAGAAAAACGAGAGCTATTAGTTAAGATAAAAAATGGAGATACTGAAGCAAGGGAAACTTTTATAAATGGAAATTTAAGATTAGTATTGTCAGTTGTGCAACGTTTTAATGGACGAGGGGAAAACGCAGACGATTTGTTTCAAATAGGATGTGTGGGATTAATAAAGGCAATAGACAATTTTGATATAAATCAAGAAGTACAATTCTCAACTTATGGAGTACCTATGATAATAGGTGAGATTAGAAGATATTTAAGAGATAATAATTCCATAAGAGTAAGTAGATCACTAAGAGATTTAGCATATAAAGTATTAGCTATAAGAGATAGAGAACTAAAACAAAATCAAAGAGAAATACCAATAGAAGAAATAGCAAAAGAGCTTGGGGTTGAAAAAGAAGAAATAACTCTATGCTTAGATGCAATTCAACAACCAATATCACTTCAAGAACCAGTGTATGGAGATGGTAATGAAAACTTGTATGTATTAGATCAGGTTAAGGACAAAAAAAATACAGATGAATTATGGGCCGAAAATATCACAATTACAGAAGCGATGAAAAAGCTGAATGAAAAGGAAAAAATGATAATAGGAAAAAGATTTTTTGAAGGAAGAACTCAAATGGAAGTAGCAAATGAAATTGGGATTTCGCAAGCACAGGTTTCCAGATTAGAAAAAAGTGCAATCAACCATATAAAAAGAATATACAAATAAGTTACTTATTTATATTATAGGGTTTGTATTTATTTTAAAAGAGAATATCGTAAAGTTTGCGTAAACCTTAAACTTCTTATGATATAAAAATAATTTTATACAAAATATTACTTATATTTCCAAAAACTAATGTGATTAGTAGTATAATTGCATTAGTTTTTTATATATGTATCCTTTAACTTTTTTATGTAATATGAATATTATATAATAAGGATTTTTATAATTCTGTTATTTTATAGAAAGGATATGTATTATTATGAAGCGTATTTTATTAAGCTTTTTTATTTTAGCGTTTGCTATTGCATTATGTATATTACCAAATACAAATAATGTTTATGCCGCAACTGCAGCTACACCAACTTATAATGAATCGTTTAATAAGGGAATAGGTGCATTTTATGCAAATGGAACTCCAGTAACAATTTATGATAATGCTGGAACTACAACTGTATATTGGGTTGGAGGAAAGCAAGAAATAAAAAATACTGCACTTATTTTTGGTGGAGGTGTAGAAGGAACATCATATGATACTGCTAGTATTATAATGGAAGGTGGTACAGTAGGGGCAATATATGCTGGCGGATATTCAATACAACCTGAAAATCCAGCAATTGTTAATAAATCAGAGATTGTTCTTAATGGAGGAACAGTTACAAATTCAGTTATTTCAGGTGGACTTTTATATTCACAAGTAGATAATGCGGTTGTAACTATAAATGGTGGAGAAGCAACTTTCGTAACAGGAGGAGGTATCGCATCATATTCAGTAGATGGAACTCCATATAACACAGGAACAGAAGCAGATCCACAGGCATCAGGAACAATAGTAAGAAATAGTGACATAACTATTAATAATGGAACACTTTCAGATGTTTATGGTGGAGGTCAAGGATATTCTAACACAGAAACGGTTACAGTAAATGTTAAGGGCGGCACAATGGATTACCTAACTGCTGGTGGTTCTAATGGCTATACAGGCTCTGCAAATATAAATATTGATGGAGGAAGTGTAAATGTTTATCAATCCACAAACAGAGGAACTGTAAATAATGTCAATTTGAAAATGACAGATGGTACAGTTACAGATATGTATGTAGGCGGAGAAAATGCTTATGATGTAACAGGTGTTTTAAATAATATAAAAGCTGAGTTGCTAGGAGGGAGTATTACAAATTTAAATTCAGGTTTAAGCGGAGGAGTTCCACTTAATGTAGATGGAAAAATATATTTTGTAGGATATAACAAAGGAGTAATACAAAACAATAATGTTCCAAATAGTCAAGAAATAGACATTAAACCAGAAACTAATATGCTAATTACGTTAGCGATAATTGCAGTTTCAATTCTGGCTGTAATTGCATTTATATTATTGGTGTTATATGTTAGTTAAAGGAATGTAATAGAAATAATTGAATAAAAAGTTTATTAAAGACATAAATGGCGGAGATGAATTTTGTAAAATGATAGAAATTTAATTCGCCTTTTGTCATATTATAAATATTATATAGAGAGAAATGCTATTATAACTTAGTAATTTAAGATTATAAAAATATGTATAATAAAGAATTAATTATTTATTTACTAATATAATATATAAATAGTGTATAAAGGAGTGTATATGGTATGGCAAAGAGAGGAATGGATTTCAAAAGTAAAGAAGTAGTAAATATAACTGATGGTAAAAGACTAGGGTTTGTTCAAGATGTATGTGCTGATTTAGAAACTGGCAAAATAACATCAATAATAGTGCCTGGTGGAAATAAAATTTTAAATATGTTTACTAATGAAAATGACATAGTTATAAATTGGGAAAAGATCAAATGTATAGGAGAGGATATTATTTTAGTAGAAATATAGATAAGAAAATATTATTAATTATGTAGGTTATCATTAATAATATTGCATCAAGATATTATTTCATTATTTAATAAATTATCATAGAATTTAAAAATAAAAAAATTCAAATAAGTTGGATTATTCTAAGCTTTTCGAAATACTAAAATAAAGCTAATGTGTAACACAACAAATTTCGACAAAAAAATAAAAAAATTTTGAAAAAAAGTATTGACTTTAAAATAAGGATATGTTATTATAAAGAAGTACTGAGCAACATATGAAAAAGTATATAAAATAATGTAGATGAATTAGTAAGAAAATATTAAACTCACGAAAAACCACTAAAATTACTAGTTTATTATTTTGCACTTTTTTCAGTTTGAAAATACTAAATAAAAAAATTAAAAAGTTTAAAAAAAGTATTGACAAACATGTTTCAAGGTAGTAAAATAGAAGATGTCTTTGAGCAAAAAAGAAGACATGAAGTACATTGAAAAATAAACAATAAACCTTTAGAGAAATAAAACCAAAAGCGGTAGTTTTTAGTACTACCAAAAACAAAAACTAATAAGAGCTTTAAAACTCAAGATGAGAAATCATCAATCAATTAGATTTATAAAATCGCAAGATTATATAAATACAACAAATTGAGAGTTTGATCCTGGCTCAGGATAAACGCTGGCGGCGCACATAAGACATGCAAGTCGAACGGAAGTCGTTATAATGATGCAGATATAGATTTGAAGATTTATCTGAAATGAAATTGAAGTTGACTTATAACAATGGCTTTAGTGGCGGACTGGTGAGTAACGCGTAAGCAATCTACCTATTAGAGGGGAATAACAGTGAGAAATCATTGCTAATACCGCATATGCCATAATTATCACATGATAATAGTGGG